>JBJOKO010000001.1:0-30642 GCA_046046035.1 Bacteroidota bacterium
GGGAGTTTGGAGACCGAACAAACATTCGGTTTGTCCTACTACAATGAATTTGGCTGTATGAGTGAAATTACATTTGAAACGATCGAGGTTTTTGAAGTGCCAACTGCACCAGTAATTGCTAGTGATGATATTGCATTTTGTCCAAGCGAAACAACGATAATTTATTCTGTAGATAATAGCGAAGTACTTTGGAGTAATGGCGTTACCGCCTCTTCGATTGAAGTGGGTGACGAAGCTATTTACACTGCTATTGCTGTGAGCACAGAAGGTTGCGAAAGCACTGTTTCCAATGAGGTGAATATTTACGTTTATGATGCAGCTGTTTATCCAGAAGTTGTTATTGGAGAATATGATATCTGCGGAGACGCTGTGGATATTGTTGTTACCAACACGATTTATCTGTATTGGTACAATTCAAACATGCAGCAGATTTCTGTTGATGATGGTGACTTTACTACTCTTTTTGGCAATACAGATTTGACCTATTATGTACAAGCAGTAAGTGATTACAATTGTTTGAGTGAGCTCGTTGAAATCAATATTGACTTTGCTGAATTGCCCGCCGCTCCTATGATTGATGTGGTATTAACTGATTTGTGCGAAGGACAATCCACAGTAGTTTCTAGTGCGAATGGAAGTGAAGTTCTTTGGAGTACAGGAGAGTTTGCGAGTTCTATCATAGTTGACGAAACAATTCAGATTACGGCAACGATTAATGATGGAGTCTGTGAAAGCAATCCATCTATTCCCGTCAATATTGTAGTGCATCCAAATCCAGAAGTTCCTACGATTACGATCAATGGTCCTGAGCTCATAGCTACCGCTGGATGGCAGGAATATCAGTGGTTCTATTACAATGATCCAACAGGACCAGACACACAAACATGGGAACCAAGCAATGTCGGAGAATACACTGTTCAAGTAACAAACGAGCATGGTTGCTCCGCTATGTCGGCCCCTATTTTTTGGAATTATATCAGTGTTGAAGAGTTAGAGAACAATGACATTTCACTTTATCCAAATCCAACAAGTGGTGTATTAAATATCACCAGTGAAAAGCTGATTTCAACCATTACAATCTACGACGCAACGGGAAGAAAAATCATGACCGAACAAACGTTCGGTTATTCTGAAACGCTCGATTTGACTGGGTTGATCGAGGGGGTTTATTTGGTAGCTGTTGAGGTGCCTGAAGGGAAGATATTTATTAGGGTAGAGGTGAGAGGGTAGAGGGGGAGGGCCACGGATGGCGGGACCCTTCGACTCTGGTCGCTTCGCTTCCGACGCTCAGGGGCCCTGATTCAAGCGAGGAGAGGGGGTTTTTGGGGTTTAAGGAAAACACAAAGTGTTTTCCTTAAACCCCAAAAACTATTTAAAATGTGAGACGCGGGTCCCTGAGCGTAGTCTTGGTGAGCCTTTAGGCGAGGCAAGACGTAGTCGAAGGGTGGTGCAATCCGTGGACCGCCCACTTTCGCCGCTGCTTGGAAGAATTCAACTTCCCTCTATCTTTACTCTAAGCATTTCCAATGAAGAAGTACAGTTTTTTAATCTTAATAATGATTCTAGGAATTTCCACTTGTGCATTTGCACAGGATGGAGATTCGTTGGTGCATGATTGCTGGGAACCTTATTTTCTTTATGATGGAGAAAAGGTTGTTGGGCGAGTTACTGCGAATAGATACTGGACGATGAGTATGGAAATGCCTGTAGAGAATACGAAAGCGTATTCTGTGGAGCGCGGAACTTTCAAGAATTATAAATTGTGGAATGGCAGTGTTGAATATATCGCTGATAATGGCACCTTGATTAAAAAAGCTACTATCAAGAATGGCGTTGGCAATGAGAAGGTGATAGCGTTCAGTGATAGCGCCTTTCGTGTTCAGGTACATACGCATATTCCAAGAATCGATTTGAATGATAACGGTAAGATTGAGGAAGGTGAAATGCTAACTGTTCAATACCTCAAGATTAGTTCTATGGGGATGAAAAAAACAGATGATATATTTAAGTTCACCGCACTAGAAACGTTGATCATTGATAAGCAGTATTTCAAAGGAAGTGACTTGCTGGATAAGGCGAAGATTGAAGAACGTTTTAGAAATGTACTTGAAAGTAATGAGTCAATCCCCCCTTATGATTTTGTAGAAACAGAGGCGGAATTTCCGGGAGGTCAAGAGCGGTTTTTTTATTTTATTAATGATAATGTGTCACCTCCTGATTCTTCAGCTAATCAGGCCATTGGTGGCGACATTAAAGTTTACGTTCAGTTCATTGTTGAAATGGATGGAACATTATCTAATATTCAAGTGCTGAGGACGAATAGTGATACTATGGGAAAAGCCGTAGTAGCGGCACTCAAGAAATCTCCTAAGTGGACACCAGGAACGATAAGCGGCAAGTCCGTAAGGCAACGTATGATATTGCCCGTGGTGTTTACTCTCCAGTGAGGGGATTTTTGATTTCTTATTTTTGATTTTTAAAAGTGTGGTCCACGTTTCAGAATGAGAAACAGAAACACAATGAGAATGAATAATTAGGAGATCTGATTTTTTACCGTAGCACCGTCACATGCCCCATGAGGATCTTCTTCTCGCCGCCGAATCCCTTGTATTCTACTTTCCAATTGTAAACACCGTCGGCTACAAAATACTGTCCGCCGCGGTAGTTTCCGATCCATTTTTCTTCGATGTCTTTGCTGTGGAATACCGCTTCGCCCCAACGATCGAAGATCCACATTTCAAATTCGAACACTTCACCTTTAGCAGCGAAGTAATCGTTGATTCCGTCGTTGTCTGGCGTGAATGAACTCGGAACGTATAGCTCAGCTTCGCAGTTTATTGTTTGGAAGGCGACGTCTTCACATCCTGCTTCGTTGACAATGTAGAGCGTTACCTGCGAATCGTTTTCGGTTATTGTAATCGTCGGTTCATCCATGTAGTATTCAATTCCATTGTACAACCACCTCGAGAAAGCCCCGTCGGTACTGAGGTTGTTCATTGGTAGCGAAATAGGAATGGTGCAGTCTTCAGGAATAGTAAAGTCAAAAGCAGCAGTCACACCGGGCTTCAAATACACCTGTGTTTCTTGCATCGATGTGCATCCAAAAATATCTGTGACAGTCACCGAAATTGTAGACAAGTACGGTGATGAAATTATAGAGTTGAATTGAATATTGACTGGATTAGTTCCAAGAATTGTAAGCGAGGTATCTGGCAATTGCACATTCCATTCGAGCGAAGCATATTCCCCTGAAGGAATTTGGAATGTTATAATTCCGGGCATACAGAGTGAAGTATCTGCATGAGAAATTGTTGCATCAGGACCGAGAATTTGAACTGTCTCTGTGTACGAAGCGTCGCAGCCATCGGGCGATGTAGACGTGATTGTTACATCATAATATCCAGAAGATTCATAAATGTAACAAGGGTTGACATCGTTGATAAACACATTATCCGTTCCGAAATTCCAATACAGCGCACCGAAATTTGTGCTTTGATTTTGGAAGCACAATTGACTACCTGAACAAACATCTCCTGCATCATACGTGAAATCAAGATCGGGCAATGAACCAATAGTTACTATTTGCGAATCGACACTTTGTCCGCAACCTGGGCTTACTGTTGTTTGTGTAATGGTGTAATTTCCAGGCACAGCACTCGATACTGCTGCAAGCGTGAATACCCCATTGTTATTTGCAATCTGAAGTGAACCATTACTAGGAAGAATCGACCATGATGTAACCATGTTATCAGGTCCGACAGCCATGTTGTTAATGATGCCAGATTCGCCAGGACACAAGAATGTTGGAGCTTCGAATTCTGCTTCAGTATCTGGAGGATAAACTTCGACAGTGATTGATTCAGAATCACATCCACATTGATTGCAAACATCTGCGGTGATTATTACTTCTTGATAAAAAGTAGAAGTGAATGTTTGCGTGAAAGCCGCGAGATTCGTGGCACTCACTGCAGGCCACCCATTGCTAAATGAATAATCAATGGTTGAAATATCCGTTGTTGTAGGGCATGTAATTGTGAACGTTGAATTGAATTCACTGCACGCACTGAGTGTTGTTGCATCAATGAATATTTCAGGAACATCAACAAAATTTACTTCGATGGTTTCGGAACCATTGCTACAAACGTTTTGTCCGTTGAGTGTAATGAAATACGTTTGATCACCGTACGTGTTCGGATCAATTGCAAACGCAGAAGGCACGGGCGCGTAAGTGTTGGCGCTAGTCAATCCTCCTGGTAAATTCGTTGTCCAAGAATAAGAGGCTTGCATTCCTGTTGAACTATTTGCCACAGTAAATGATGGAGAACAAACAGAATAATTTGAAATAGAGAAGTCAACCGCCACATCATCAACTACGTTAAGCGTACCATTTTGAGTAATGACACAACCAGATGTTGATTCAATGGTGATGAGGTAATCATAGTTTCCGCTAGCCGCGAAATTGATTACATCCAATTCGTTGAACGGCCCAGTAACAGCGCCAGTGGAGGTGTGCGTGAATTCTACGGTGTATGTTACAACGTTGTTTGTAGGAACAGTAAACGGAGTAGATTGACAATGCCATCCGTCAGGATCCAATACTACTTGTGCGGGCAGTCCGATGATTTGCAAATTGAAACAAGAGCTCACTTCACATGGAAATGTATTGTTTGCAACTAGACAAATTTGATAGGTTGTTCCAGCAACCATCCCTAAGGCCGCAGGATCGATTATGTTACCCGCAAGCGTGTTGCCGTTCCATTCCCAATGAGAACTCGTTACATCGGGGGATAATGAGCCTGTAAGGGTCAATGTCTCGTTGATGCAAAGTTGTGTAACTGGATCTGCAGAGATTATTGGGTTTGGATTAATGTCTAAGTTGATTGATGTTTCATCAACACATACTCCACCAAAATTGATAGTAACATTTTCTGTTGTAGTGACATCTGGAACGGTGAATACACCATTCGCTGCAAGGCTTCCAACTCCCGTCATCGACCATGCTCCATATCCACCTGTAGCAGTGGATGTAGCGAATGTGATACTTTCTGTTTCGCAAATATCGAAGTCGTTATTTGCTGTAATTGTTGGAGTGTAATTATCAAAAACAGAAATAGGGCATGATAAAGTTGTTGGACAACCAGAAGGATCGACAAATGAATAGGTCAATGAATGTGGTGTTCCGGATATCACGAATGGCGCGGTTCCTGCGCAGATTTGATTTCCAGTGAATGGCAAATTATTCACCAACGTGTCAAGCAATGTCCATGTATTGAGCGTAATCGTTGGCAAGTTTTCGCAAGGCATATCATCGCACATGTGGGTGAATGCTGGATTGCAATTCAACACTGGGGCAGGAGCTGCATTATTGATTTGAATAGGTTCACAGACAGAAGCGGAGCAACCTTGTGTGTCGGTGATGTTCATGCAGATGTTGTAATTCCCTGCGTTGATGCCTGATACAGAAGGAGCCAGATTTGTTGCAATAACTGTTGGCGGAATGGTACTAATATACCAGCTAGTCGAATTCGTTGGGTCATTTGTGGTTCCCGATAGTGGCACAGATTGACTCACACACATTACTGCAGGCATAGTAACATCACCTGTTGGTGGCGCTACAACTGTAATAATTACACCAACAGAATCTATACACAAACCGGTGAACGAAGCTGTGTACTGCCCTGGTGTTGCTGCGGAGAATAATCCGGTAATTGGATTGATCAAAGCTCCACCCGTAGCGTTCCACGCGCCATACGTACTTGTCGCAGATGAAAGATTGAGATCAATAGTTTGATTAGGACACAAAGTCAAATCACCATTGTAAGTAATTGTCGGAGAATAATTCGGTTGAACATTCACATCACAATTCAGCGAAAGAGGACAGCCATTTACGTCTTCAAATTCAAAAATGAATGTGTCGTCAGTTGCAGAACCACCAACTTCGAAAGGCGCTACACCCGGCGTCACATCCGTGATTGAATATGGTGCACCATTTAAAGTAGTTTGAATAAACGTCCAGTTGGCAGGAAGAGGATTAACTGTTGGAACCGGAGTAACAGGACTATTTTCACAGAAAAAAGAAAAGGCCGGATCACATGAAAGCGTTGGCGCAGGCGCGATTGGATTGGTAACGTTAACAGTGTAACATACATCGTCTTCGCAACCAGAAGGATCAACCACATTTACACAAACGCTATAATTTCCTGCAGATAATCCGAGTGCTTGAGGATTGAAATTCGTTGTTGTTGGAATGTCCGTTGCAAGGTCTACAAACCACGTTGTTGTTGCGTTTGCAGGAGTAGTCGTAGCCGTGAGTGTCATAGTTTGGGAAGCACACAAAACGTTGGGAGACGTGATTATCGCTGTAGGTAAACCTCCAACAGTTACACTAAGTGTTGCAGGATTTATACATGTTCCGTCAACGTTGATCGTGTATGTTCCAGCAGTTGTTGGAGTGAAAACACCGGTACTACTATTTATGCAAGTTGGGCATTCTGTGCATGACCAAGTGAGAGTTGAAGTAACGCTTGGAGAAACAGTAAATGCAATGGGTTGAGAAGTACAAGGAGAGCTTGCAGGATTTATTATCGTTACTGTTTGTGGAGCAGTTATCGTAAAAGTACATTGTGAAGTGTACGCGCAACCGTTGGCTGTGTAGGTGTACACTACTGTGTGCAATCCAATACTCAATGTCGATGGATCAATAGTAGTGCTTCCTAAAATGCTTCCGCCATCAAGTGTTAATGCAGTAACAACAATTCCGGTTCCTGATACAATCGGAATATTTTGCAGCCCTGCATCTTGACAAATTGAACTGTTAAAGCAGTTGGGACTAAGTGTAATTGGATTAGAATAAGTATCTATTGTTACTGTGCTAATACTCTGAGAACAATTGGTTCCGTAGGTAACGGTGAGGCCAATAGTACTTCCGTCGGTAGGATTGGCAATGGTATAGTTTGGTGTTGTTACAGTTGGACTTCCATTCAAAGACCATTGATAAGAATTGACTGGACCGGTGGTAAATGAAGACGTGATTGCTAGAGGAATACCGGCGCAAATTTGAGTGCCAGTGTAATCAATAGTAATTTGAGGAGTTGGATAAATAGTAACAGGTTCAATCAAAGGCGCACCGCATGCGGCAGCACCAGAAGTGATTTGAAAGCTTACATTGTTGTTGATGACTACTTGACCGTTGGAAGGCACCGACACATAACCTGATCCGTAGTTGACAAGGTAGGTTAATGTTCCCCACTGATAGAGTGGATCTGAAGTTAAGTTTAGTGTAGATCCAGCACAAACGGTGTTTGGTAAATTGACGGTTGGTGTTTGAGTTGAACCGGCATTGAAAGTGAAACAATCGGTGTCTGAACCGCAGCTATTTGTTGCAGTAATTACAACCGTGTAAGGCGCGTTATTCGTGGCAGGCAGAGTGAATCCTGCAAATTGATTTGCGCAATAGGGAGTGGATAATAGACATCCATTGATGATGCTTCCCGAAGGGATGGTTGTGCTTGACCAAAGTGGCACAGCAGCACCAACTGTGCAGTTGGCGTAGGTTCCAGCGTATACAGAAACATTGAATGCCGTCAGTGGAGAATAACATTCATTGACACAAATGAAATCATCCAAGCATAAGGTAGTTCCAGGGCAAGGCGCAATTGGCGCAGAAGAAGTAACAATAGGTGCACCTGCAACTGTGAAGTTGAAAGAAGATGTTGGTGGAGGTGAAAGACAAATTGAATTTGAAATTGCCACATTCAATCGATACAATCCTTTTTGAAATACTTGAAGAGTAGGAGTTAGTGTTGTTGCTCCCGTAAGGCTGTAGTTGGCCGTTGGCACGGAAGCTCCGGTTTGTGTGGTGAGCGTCCACAATACCGTTGGCGTAACGCAGCTCGGTCCGGGAATGGTGAGGACAGGGTTTAGCGCAGGAGTGTTGACGCAGAAAGTTGTTGGAATATTCCAAGTAACAGAAGCTGTTGCATTCGGTGTTACACAAATATTCATGCATTGCGTTTGAGGCACAGGATCACAAAGGGTATTGAGATCTAGGCAAACACTATAATCACCAGAACCAGTGAATGCATAATTGAGAATTGGTGTTCCCTGACCTTGAGCAAACGTAGGTATGATAGTGTTTCCAGAAGGATCAATAATAGACCAGTTGAATGCTGCTTGACAATAATCGGTAGCTGTAATTGTGCTGTTATTCCAAGTGAAAGTTACGTTTTCATTTACGCAAGGAAGTGTATCCGTTGCGGAAAATGATGATAGATTGGATGTACCTACTTGAAATGATGAAGAACCGTCGTAGTTATTAGGTGTGTTATCGCAAGGGTGATTTGCGTAGGTAGTAACCCAATAAACATCGTTGTCACATCCACATGATGAAGCATTTGGTGTCCAGGTTATGCTCGGCGGAACGGCGTCAAACCAAGTGTATTCAGCAAGAATTTCAACAGGTCTGCTCGCGATACCAGGCGCATCACAACTGATGATGAGTGTGTAATCAAGATCGGCACCTGTTCCGGGTGTAAGATCAATTTGTACATCATCACCAAGACAAAAGATAAAAGGAGAATTATCTTGAGCATTTAAGTTGGGGGCAATTCCTGGAGGAAATAGAAACACAGAATAGAGTACTGTAGATGAACAACCATCGTTATCTGTAATCGTATATTCATAGTCAACGTAACCAGAAGTGGATGTTGGGTAAATGGTGCTTGTAGCAGGCCATCCAGAAGCCAATGCAGTGTTATTTAATTCCCAAGAAATATTCGTTCCAGTCGTATTCGCATTTACAACTTCGCTGTAACCGAGATTGAAATTTGGGGCAAAAAGTCCGAGGCAAAAGGGTACTACGAGAGTGTCATTTGCACCTCCTTGAGTTGAAAGAGGAAAGTTGTTTCCTGTAAAACTAAGTTGCGGATCAGGTCCACCAACAGAAACAGTTTGTGAAATACTACATGAATTATTTCCAGATGTAATAGTGAGCAAAACAGAGTGAGACCCGCCTGACATGAAATCGAAATCATTGACTGCTCCGTTGACGTCAACGTTTGGATAAGCGACCCCATCAAATGTATATGTGTAAGTGAGTCCTGCTACTGCTGGAGCAACACTAAAATCATAGTCTGAACAAGTTGCCTGTGTTCCGGTAAACCCAATAACACTGAACGTTTGCGTAGTACACGGATCTCCTTGGTCATCACTAATTTCAATTGTGAACGTTCCGGTGCCTGTTGGCGTGTATGTCGCAGCGGCGTTTTGATTGGCAGGAGTAACGGGAACTCCAGCGACATTACTATTTATTACCGCATAGGAAATGGGAGTGTCGCAGTTGTTCAAATTGGCCGTGATGATATTGGCCGTTGTGAATGGCGCACCAGTGCACAAAAAGCTTTGAGCGCTTGAAACAGTTGATAGCGTGAAGAAAGCGAGAAATATGGCGAATTGAAAGCCACGAAAAAAGGCAGCAGAAATTCTAAAGTAGTTAGGAGTAGGTTTCATTTCGTCAAATCGGACGCTAATTTACGCATTTCTCTGCTAGAGACCGTGCGGTTAATACCGTAGCTTCACGAAATGATAAACTCAATTTTCCTTTAAAAGCTCTTCTTTATGCGACTTTAATTCTTCGAGGTACTTGATGTACAATTTTCTGATTGTGTAATCAGCGAACCAATATGCCAAACGAAATAGAAGAATGCCAATGGCTAGAACGATTAGAATAAAGAGAATTTTTGATTGAATGAAATCTAAAGAAAGAGTTGGAATGGGAATTTCATTGTCGGAATCTGAAATACCAATTGCAGCGCCAACAAGCCCTCCGGCAGGAATTCCCCAAGCAATGTAGCGTTTGTAAGCTTTGATAAATCTTTCGAGTGTTTCAATTAATTGCGTTAACCAATTGATCAAATTATCCGAACCTGTTTTGTGAAGTAATCGAAATTTTTGAAAGCTTGGATAAAAGAATGCCGCTTGTATAAGAACAATTGCCATTGTTAGAATAGCCACTAATAAAGGGAGTCCAGTGTGCTTGATGGTAAGAAGCCCAATAGATAATGCAATGCAAATCACGAACGAAAACACTATTTCAACAATCATGTTACGCATGATTTTTTCTAGTGCAGAAGTGGTTTTTTTATGCAATAGCGATTCGATTTCTTCTTTTGATTTAGAAGAGTTCGAATGTGTTTTTTCGCGGAAAATATTTTTAAAATCGTCGAGTTCCATTTTACTGTTGACTAGTTATTGATTCGCGAAGAGTTACTTTAATGCGTCCCATTTTTACAGCGACATTATTAGCAGAAATACCCAGCATCTCACCAATTGTTTTGTAATCGTAATCTTCTAGATATAGCGTCACAAGCGCTTTATCGACTTTATTTAATTTTGAAATGGCTTTGTACATTTCAAGAAATTGTTCTTCCACTTCTGCATCTTTCCAAGGGTCATCTGATGAAGAAATGGTGGTTATTTTATCACTTGAAAAAAAACTCAGTGGATTCTTTGTCGTTTTCTTGAAGTGAGAAATTGCGGTGTTCAATGCTATTTGATAGAGCCATGTGCTGAACTTCGATTCTCCTCGAAATTTGGATATGGATTTCCACGCTTGAAGAACGATCTCTTGAAATAAATCTTCACGATCATCTGCATGCGAACAATAGAGCAAACACACCTTATGGATAATCCGTTGGTGCGTTTGCAGTTCTTGTGTGAATTGTGTTTCGGTCACTTTGCGGAGAGATAAGCGACTAGATAAATATTGGAGTTACAGTGAATCCGGCTTTACGAAGCAGATTGATGACGCCATTTTCTCCTGATAGATGTCCTGCACCAACAGCATAAAATGTTGACTCTTTCTTTGAAGTATCAATGATTTTTGGGATCCAGTTTTTGTTGCGGTTTCCAAGCATTATGTCTTCGAGATCGCCCGTCACATATTCCGTTTTTTTAATATAATCTCCTAATCCTGCAATGTCTTTTTGACGATATAAGTTGAGCATTTCATTCGTTTCTGATTTCATCAAATTCATATCAAGAACATATTTGCTCAACTCTGTGGCCTGCATTTGATAAGGCATTTTGTCGAAAATATCAAGTTGATCTTGAATCGACTCGAGTCCATTTAAACTAACTTTATTTGCCTGTGCAAGTTTTACAAATTCCATTTCTGGCGAACCTGGTTGACACTCAAGTGCAGAGGGGTAAACCATCGATAGAAGAAGCATAGGCTTGTAGTTGCTGACGGCGTCTAATGGAATACCAACAATAGTCTCTAGTGCTCTGCTCGTGGCTTTGTAGACGCTGTCTGACATGTATTCTTTCATCGTATGTCCGTCTTTCATCGCCATCCCAGAAGCCATTTGCCCAGGAAGCGCAGGATCATCCATATCAAGTTCAAGATAAATTGACTTGCAAGAAGCAACAGTTTTTTTCAATGAATCAGAAAATTGCAAATCTGCTTCACAGAGCAAGTGAAATGTTCCGTAGAGATAAGATGGTGTAGAAAGCCCATTGCCACTGATTTTCCAGAGCAACGCTTTTTCGGTTGGAACTTGTGAATTTGCATTAAAGCTGAACAGTGTGGCAACAAGTGCAATTCCTAAGGCAACTAATTTTTTCATGTTTTCTTGATTTGGTTTTGACTATATGTACACGTTGCAGAAGAAATATTACACGAAGAGAAAAAAAAGTCGGAACTCGAGTGAGTCCGACTTTCATATTTTTATTCTAATAAAAGTTGTTGACCGGGGTCAGCAACGATGAATTAGATGAGAGTTCCTTCTTTTTTTGCTTTCTCATTGAAGCGCTTTTGCATGCGCAACCAAATGAAAAGACCTACGAAACCGCCGATGATGCACACGATGTTAAACCAATGAGTCATTGGTTCAAGGATATGTTTGAAAGTCCATTGAAGCGCGTCAGCGATTGGGTTTAGAATGCTTTGAAGATTCATAGTTGGTAAAATTGTGAGGCAAATTTATGAAGAGAGAGCCAAATTAGCACTTTCTACCATCATTTTTGTAGCGAAATGATTTTACGACAGTTCTCCTCTCGACAACCTTACCTGCTTTTAGCGGTTCCGTTATTGGTTCTTGGCACTCTATTTCCCGCAGCCCAACTGGGTTTGTTGAGTTTTGGTCATGCCGACTTTCCACTAGAGGATGTCCTAGGTAAGGTAATGCCCTTTGCTTGGTATGGCGTCTCGATTGCGGCTTGTTTGATCATAATTGGGGCCTTGGTGAGCAATATAGTTTTCAACAGGCATGAGTTTCATATGTCGCCCTCTTATGTGCCGGCATTGATCTATGCGACTGTGGCAGTGGCGCTTTGTCTCATTCGATGTTCCATTCCGGCCCTTGCTGCTAATGTTGCGGTGATTTTGGGCATGAATAGATACCTCGAGGTTTTTCGACAATCAAAAGCACTCTCGGCTTATTTCGTTGCTGGATTTTGGATGGGAGTTGGCGCTTTGCTCTTCCCTCCATATCTAATATTGGCCGCAGGAATGATTGTGTCGAGTATCAATACAAGAACTTTTAATTGGCGAGAACAACTGCTTCCACTTCTTGCCTTCGGTACACCTTTTCTTTATTGGTGGGTATTTAAGTTTTGGAATAATGAACTGAACGACCTAGTTCTATTCAGGAAGATTTATTCATTTGATCCCCCAAAAGGTCCAGACTGGAACGACTGGTGGACGAGGGCCTATGGAATAATGGTTGCCGTTTCGTTTGTTATGGCGCTGCGAAGTTTCATCTTCCTTTCTGATAGAAGTTCGAATAAGGCTAGAAGTGTAAAGCGTATTTTTCTTTTAATGTCGCTTTTCATATTGGGCGCGGCGGGTGTGTGTTTGGTGTTTGTAGGACAATGGATTCCTGAGGTTATTCTGTTGCCAGTGACCTTCATTATGGGACATTGGTACACCAATTATCGTTTCAGTTTGATCGCGCCATTTTCATTCTATGCAATTCTTTTTGGAGCAGCGGGATTAATCATGCACATCTTTGGACTGTTCTAAGTTACCTTTGCACGCAAAATTTCCAGACCATGAAATTCGGAGTTGTTGTATTTCCAGGTAGTAACTGTGATGAAGACTTGATGTACACCCTTGAAGAGGTGCTTCATCAAGAAGTAGTAAAGCTTTGGCATAAAGACACCGATCTACAAGGTGTAGACTTTGTGTTTATCCCAGGTGGTTTCTCTTATGGAGACTATTTGAGAAGCGGCGCTATCGCTCGTTTTTCGCCAATCATGAATGAAGTTATTGCTCATGCTAATCGCGGTGGATTCGTGATGGGTATTTGCAATGGATTCCAAATTCTTTGCGAAGCCAAACTTCTTCCTGGAGCATTGATGCACAACACTTCTCGTAAGTTTATTTGTAAAAACGTATTCTTAAAACCAGAGTCAAAGAGCACAATCGTGACATCAGGACTTGATTTTGAGAAAGCGTATAAAATTCCAATCGCACACGGTGAAGGTAATTTCTACGGCGGTCCTGATTTGATTAAATCATTGAACGACAACGACCAAGTTCTTTTCCGTTATTGCAATGAAGAAGGCGAAGTGACCGAGGAATCTAATCCTAACGGGGCTTTGGAGAATATCGCAGGTATTTCAAATGCAAAGAAAAATGTGTTCGGAATGATGCCACACCCAGAGCGTGCAAGTGATTTTGAGCTTGGGAATACGGACGGTCGTGAGATTTTTGAGTCGATCTTGAGCCACGTTATCCAATAAAAGCTAAAAATTATCGAGGAGCGCAATTGTTTTTTGCGAACTTTGTTGGGCTCGCGTTGTTTGACAATATTGGCTTACAATGATTGAGCATTCTAAAATATGAGTAATTACGTTCCAGGACCACTACTGGCAAAGGTGAATTCACCTGCCGACCTCAAGGCTAATGTCACTGAAGATCAGTTGCCACAGCTTTGTAATGAGCTACGTCAATATATCGTAGACATTGTGTCGGAAAAGGGTGGTCACTTTGGAGCAAGTCTAGGCACGGTCGAAATGACTGCCGCTATTCATTACGTATTTAATACTCCTTATGATCAATTGGTTTGGGACGTTGGTCACCAAGCATACGGCCATAAGATACTTACAGGCCGAAGAGACCAATTTCATACAAATCGCAAATACAAAGGTATAAGTGGCTTCCCAAAAAGAAGCGAAAGTGACTATGACACGTTTGGTGTAGGTCATAGCTCAACTTCTATCAGTGGTGCGCTCGGTATGGCAGTAGCAAGCCGTCTAAAAGGCGAGCCTGACCGACAAGTAGTAGCTGTGATTGGTGATGGCGCAATGACCGCTGGGCTTGCGTTTGAGGGCCTAAATCATGGCGGTGCGGAGGATGCAAATGTGCTTGTTATTCTAAATGACAATTGCATGAGCATAGACCCAAATGTGGGCGCTTTGAAGGAGTATCTAACCGACATTACTACAAGTCATACATACAATAAAGTAAAAGACGAGGTTTGGAACCTTCTCGGCAAAGTGTCGAAATTCGGTCCTAATGCGCAATCTATTGCACATAAAATTTCGGAGTCACTCAAGGGTTCTTTGATCAAAGAGAGCAATTTGTTTGAGGCTTTGAACTGGAGATATTTCGGTCCAATCGATGGCCACGATGTAGAATACATGGTAAAGGTGCTTCGCGATCTTCGCGACATTCCTGGTCCGAAGATTCTGCACGTTGTAACCATGAAAGGAAAAGGCTATGAGCCTGCTGAAAAAGGCAGTCCTACCAAATGGCACGCGCCAGGTCTATTCAATAAAGAGACCGGTGAAATCGTGAAGATTGTTCCTAAAAGTCCACAACCACCTCTTTACCAAGATGTGTTTGGACATACGATCATTGAATTAGCGGAGAAAAATGAGAAGATTGTTGGTGTTACACCTGCAATGCCTTCTGGTTGTTCTTTGAAATTCATGATGGAAGCAATGCCAAAACGTGCATTTGACGTGGGTATCGCTGAACAACATGCGGTTACTTTTTCTGCTGGAATGGCAACACAAGGATTAATTCCTTTCTGCAATATTTATTCAAGCTTTATGCAACGCGCATTTGACCAAGTGGTTCATGATGTGGCTTTGCAAAATCTACACGTAGTACTTTGTCTCGATCGTGGTGGTCTTGTTGGCGCTGATGGTGCTACACACCATGGCGCATACGACATCGCTTACATGCGCTGCATTCCAAATATGATTGTTGCAAGCCCGATGAATGAAAGCGAGTTGCGCAATTTGATGTACACTGCTCAGTATGAGAATTACGGTGTTTTCTCTATTCGATATCCACGTGGAAACGGGATGTTGGTAGATTGGAAAACGCCAATGAAACTTCTGAAAGTAGGTACCGGAAGAAAAGTTCGTGGAGGTGAAGACGTTGCTTTCTTGACCATTGGTCCAATCGGAAATAATGCGCTGAAAGCTTGCGAAGAATTGCAAGAGAAAGGCATTAGCGCTGCTCTGTATGATATGCGTTTTGCAAAACCAATTGATGAAGTTTTGCTTCATGAAGTGTTTAGCAAATTCAAACATGTTATCACAGTAGAAGACGGCTGTATCCAGGGTGGAATGGGTAGCGCAGTGCTTGAGTTCATGGCCGATAATGGCTATCAAGCACAAGTGAAGCGCCTAGGTATTCCAGATGCTTTCATTGAACATGGTACGCAAGACGAACTCTATGCAGAGTGCGGTTTTGATGCTAACGCAATGGTGGCAACAGCAATCGAAATGGTAGGCCAGGCATCTAATCGCCTAGCGATCAATTCGTGAGTTTTTGGTGGCTTGTGTGAATTTCCAAATTTTATAAGCGCAAAAAGCAATCAATATTAATTGAATTGCGATTGCGGAGTATCCCAAGAGCACAATCATTTTTTGAGGAAATGACAGCCCATCGGGACTGAGGAATACGAAGAGGAGTGTGAGAATAGACGCCAATATCATTAAGTACAGGGTATATAGCAATCCAGCCGCCACACGGTCTAATTTGGGAAAGTTCATTGAAGAACTTTCATGGGTATAATGTTTTAAGTCTTCCGTATCTTTTTGGATTGCACTTGTTTTTTTACGGAGAGAGATCTTAATGATTAAAGCATAAATCCAAAGTCCCAAGAGAACTGCTCCAAGGGAAATGAATAGGATGTTGAAGAATGGGAGAACAGCAAAAAACTCCTCTAATGTTAATGTCATAACAGTCGTTGTGCCGTATCCTAATGCAGCGATACCAAGTCCAGCAACCGCGTTTTTACTCGATTTTTTGAATAATTTTTTAGGAGAGAATGGCACTGAATATTCGTTTTTGATCGAGTCATTCGGACTTATAATAGTATCCAGAAATGTAGTAGTAACAAGAACGTCACTACAGGTCTTGTTTTCAGAGGCTTGAATAAACGTTGTGGTGTCTGTTTCTGTTGTTGAAATGCTTAGAGGCTCATTTTTTAAAAATGGAGCAGTCCTTTTATCATTCGTTTTTTCCTTATTGTTTGAAAGCGGTTGAATGTTGTACCCATTCATATAACGGCGCTTTTCAATTGTACAAGAAAAGAGCAAGGCCGCGATGAAAATGAGCGAGGCTGTTTTTATGATAAAAGCAGAATAACGCATGGCGCAATTTAGTAAAGCACACCTAATCGAATCTATATTACATGCTCATTAAATTGACTCTAGCGGCCATAGAGAAGTCTTCTGAATTTAAAATCATAATCATCTCGCCAGCCAATCAAATAGGCTGTAAGATCTTCTATGTCTAATTGATTGATATCTCTGGAAGGATAAGCCATGATATCATCTTTGAATTCTTTGTTGGCTTGAAACACATGTTTGCGTTGTCTGAATTTCATCATGCCCGGATGTAAATAGAAATCTATTGCACCGAAAAGATGTAGAATTTCATGTGCAATTACAGAGGCTCTTTTTTCTGTAATCACACAGTATTCAGGAGATTTATTATCGCCTGTGTGTATAGTTACTGAAGCATCACTTCTACTATGATTATTGACAAAGAAAAGAAGCGCAATATTTTCAACGTTGTAAATCTGACGTAATCTCGAAACGAGTTTTTCGCGTTCTTCGATTCGCTTAATTATGGTTTTAACCGTGTCGATGGGAAGATCACGTATTATTTGTTTGGATACTTTATTTGACCAACGATCTATTTGAGGAATAAAACTGGGTTTGAAAACCAAGTTCTTCATGTTTTGATTAGGCAGATTTGATTCAATAGGTTTTATTTTATCTTCTTTATGCCAAATGGTTTTGAAATGAACGCTTTGTCCATTTTCACGAGCCTTGTTTTCGAGCCAACCAAGTGCTCTTTTCAATGAGTCTTTTGTACTATGCATGTCAAATCCCGTCCATTGTGGGAGTTGCTTTGACTCAGTAAATACGGCATAAACAAGAACTTCACCTTTCATTTTTTTACAGACCCCGACATCTACAGTGGGCGGTGTGGCTTGATTTTTCCGCAATAAAATACCGCAGGAGGAGAGCAGAGAAATTGTAATAAATAGGAGTGAGAGTCTCTTCATCTGATTGGTTTATGTAGCAACTTATAAAAGGTAACCTACAACCTACGAGCCAAAAGAGCTTATGATTAGAAATAACAACACGATGAATAATGAAACTAGCAGAAGATAGATTCCAATTGCTGCTATAAGTCCTACGAGTAGACCGCCGATTAACCCGGCAATTGCGCTATCTGACAATAGGAAAATTATTAGGCCAACTACAATTACAACAGTGATTATACCAATGAGAAAAATGGCTCCAAGTCCTTCGAGGGCATGGCTTTTTTTGTGACCCATCAACCTTGATGTATTCTGTATTGGCAACGGTGAATTCGCCGTGGTGATGTCCGCGGGCGATGTTATTACGATGTCGCCTGGTATTACGATATCGCCCTCTATTGCGATGTCGCCCCGCTGGGGCTTTTGGGTCTCGTCGATTTTTGCAATGTTGTCCATTGCGTTGTCATTCATTACGATATCGCCCTCTATTACGATATCGCCCCGCTGGGGCTTTTTCGGCTCGCTCTCGGCGTATTGCTCCTCCTGGACACTTTCTCGTTTTCCTACTTTCTCACTTTCACTCTTTCGCATTTCCCCGGTCCCTGAGCCTGTCGAACGGGCGGTCCCTGAGCCTGTCGAATGGGCGGTCCCTGAGCTTGTCGAATGGGCGGTCCCTGAGCCTGTCGAACGGGCGGTCCCTGAGCCTGTCGAACGGGCCACGTGATACCCCTTGAAGTACCTTCTTTTCTCGATGGTACAGCTGGATAAGGCCAAAATGAACAATAGCAGGAGCAGTGCGTTTTTCATATATCGAACATACGTATTTTTGTGCAATGGATGAAATCGTAAATAAGGTTGCTAAAAGTGGTTTGGTCACATTTGATTTTGAGGAACATTATCCGGAAGGAACACGAATGAGCCTTGATATCAAAGACCAGCTATGGATGGGAATGGCATTGAAGGAGAAGGATTTTCGTGACTTTATTTCATCGCACGATTGGACTCAATATCAAGGAGCTTTTGTAAATGTTTTTTGTTCAGCTGATGCCATAATTCCGCATTGGGCTTTTATGCTTGTTGCCACCAAACTAACTGGCGTGGCCAAAGAAATTTATTTCGGGACATCGGAAGAAATGGAAAAGAGCATTTTTAAAAAAGTAATTGATTCAATTAACGCAGAAGATTTTCGCGATGTAAGGGTTGTCGTAAAAGGATGCGGGAATAAATATGTGCCTACCTCGGCCTACGCGGACCTGGCTTTCAAGCTTCAGCCTGTGGTGAAATCACTTATGTTTGGCGAGCCGTGTTCTACGGTTCCGATTTTTAAAAAATAATTCTTCTCAATAAAATTAATTATTTGTAGAAGCTTTTATTATTTTGGTCGCAAACTTCTTGAACAATAACTATCGACCAATGAAACAAGGCGCTCTATTTTTTCTATTAATCATTTCGCTTTTTTCCTGTACCATAGAAAAGAGGAGATACTTTAAGGGGTATCACGTCGAGAGTGGGAAAATGAGGCCCTTCGACAGGCTCAGGGACAGGGGAAATGGGAGATCGACCCATTCGACAAGCTCAGGGACCGCCCCTCGATACATCTCGCCTGAGGCGAGACACTCGGGGAACGCCCGTTCGACAGGCTCGGGGAGCCCGGTTGTTGTGCGAATTGAAGAGCAAGAAGAACCTCAAACCACAAAACAACAAACAACTGAAACCGGCAATGCGAGCACCGCAATCGAAGTCCAAAAGCCACAGAGTGGTGACAAGCCTGAGGTAGGAGATGATGTACAGGACGACAACGAAATCAAGGCCGAGCGTACCCTTCCCCAAGTGAGTATTACAGAAACAGAAAGTGGAGTTTCACGCGGCGGTGATGTTGGTGATTTGGCCACTATTATTTTCGGAATGCTTGCGCTTGTAGCATATGGTTTGTCGGTTCTTTTTTTAGGAGCTGCGATATTTGCTATTGATGATTTGGTATTGACTGTTCTTCTGATGATAGGTGGTGGATTTGCTCTCGTTGGTTTGGTATTGACCATCATTTGGGCCTTGTTGAGAAGAAAGTACGCTGCACAGGGACAAATGAGTGGTTTTGTTGGCGATCCTAGTCCTGATGTGAATAAGCCGAGGGGTCCGTGGGGATTGATTATTCCTTGTCTAATTTTTAGCGGTTTTACTGTTTTGTTTTTGCTTCAACTTGGCTCATCGACACTGGAGCTTTCAACTTTCATTGGATTATTGCTTTTAGCTGGCGCGGCGTCCATACTTGCTACTCTTTTTGGAGTGCTTGCAATAATTCGTTTGGTTCAATTGCATGATTACAAAAAAGTAAAAGAGGCTACGCCTCCTGTGCAGTATACCGAATAAGTTGGCGTGTGTTTTTTTCGTTTATTTGAGGAATGATAACGAAGGACCACCCGAAGAAGCTTTTTTTACTCGATGCCTATGCTTTAATCTTTAGAGCTTACTACGCATTTATTCGCGCACCACGAATCAATTCAAAAGGGCTGAACACCTCAGCCATGTTCGGTTTTACGAATACTCTTCTCGACATTATTAATAATGAAAAGCCATCTCATATCGCAGTGGTTTTTGACGCACCAGAACAGACATTGCGTGAGATCGATTACGAGGCATACAAAGCAAATCGTGAAGAAACACCTGAGGACATTAAGCTTTCTGTGCCGTGGATAATGAAAATTATCGAAGGATTTAATATTCCTATTCTCATGTCACCCGGTTATGAAGCCGATGATGTCATTGGAACATTGGCTAAAAAGGCCGAACAAGAAGGCTATCTCACCTACATGATGACTAGCGACAAGGATTATGGTCAGCTTGTTAGTGAAAATATTTTTATCTATAAACCCGGTTACCAAGGCGGAAAGGCAGAGGTATTGGGTATTCCTGAGGTACTTGCAAAGTTTGATATAGAACGAGTTGATCAGGTAATTGACTTGCTCGGTATGATGGGTGATGCGGTGGATAATATCCCTGGAATCCCTGGTGTTGGGGAAAAGACAGCTGTGAAAATGCTCAAGCAGTTTGGCAGTCTTGAAGGATTGCTCGCGAATACAGATCAGTTGAAAGGCAAGCAAAAAGAGAACGTGGTGAACTTTGCTGATCAGGCAATCATGTCTAAGAAGCTAGCAACGATTTTGCTTGATGCACCAAATGATTTGGTTGAAGAAGATTTGCGCTTGACTGAATATAATAAAGATGATTTGCGCCAGCTTTTCGAAGATTTAGAATTCCGTCAATTGGCAAAGCGCGTATTGGGTGAAGAAGCAGGAAGTGCCGGAGAAGTAAAGCAAGGCAGTCTATTTGATTTAGAAACAGAAGTGCCTCCTGCTCCAGCAGTGCATACTACATTACATAATATTAATGACGTAGCGCACAATTATATTCTTGTTGAAACAAAGGAACAACAAGAAGAATTGATTGCTCTTTTGAAAACCGAACAATCATTCTGTTTTGATACCGAGACAAGTGATCTCGAACCAATCAATGCGTTTTTAGTCGGAATGTCTTTTAGTGTGAAAGCGCACGAAGCATATTATGTTCCGGTGCCACGTGATGAGGATGCTGCACGTACTCTTGTGGATTCATTTCGAGAAATTTTTGAAGATGAATCAAAAGAATTGATTGGGCAAAATTATAAGTACGACTATAAAATGTTGCGCAAGTATGGAGTTGATTGTCGCAACAAAGTATTTGATACCATGCTCGCGCATTATTTGATTAATCCAGACGGAAAACATGGAATGGACGTGTTGAGCGAGCAGTTTTTGGGTTACACTCCCGTTTCGATTGAGACGCTCATTGGAAAGAAAGGCAAGGATCAAGGCAGCATGGCTGATTTGAGTCCTGTTGAAATAAAGGATTACGCAGCGGAGGACGCGGACATTACCCTTCAACTGAAAGAGAAATTTGCTCCGGAGTTGGAGAAGGGAGAGTTGAGGAAGTTATTCGATACGGTGGAGGTTCCACTTATTACTGTATTGGCGGACATGGAGTGGGAAGGGGTGAAGATTGATGAGCCATTCTTGAATGATTATTCAAATGTGCTTCAGAAAGAGATCGTGGTATTGGAGGGGGAGATTCATGAAATAGCTGGTGAGCAGTTCAATGTTGACTCGCCTAAGCAACTGGGCGCCATACTTTTTGAGAAAATGGCGATAGCTAAGGATGTAAAGAAGACTAAGACTGGACAATATGCTACAGGCGAGGATATACTTTCTAAATACGAGCACGAGCATCCAATTATTGGAAAAATTCTAGATTATAGAGAGCTGCGTAAATTGAAATCCACTTATGTTGATTCGTTGCCTTTGTTGGTGAATAAGCATACAGGTAGGGTTCACACGAATTACATGCAGACCGTGGCGGCAACAGGTCGGTTGAGCAGTAACAATCCGAATTTGCAGAACATTCCGATTCGCACGCCTCGTGGTAAGGAAATTCGCAAAGCATTCATACCGAGAAACGAGAATTTCAAGATATTGAGCGCCGATTATTCTCAAGTAGAATTGAGGATTATCGCGGCTTTGAGTGAAGATAAGAATATGGTCGAAGCCTTTTTGGGAGGAGCAGATATTCACGCAGCGACGGCGGCGAAGGTATTTGGTGTTGCCCTAGATGCAGTTGACCGCACTATGAGAAGTAAAGCAAAAGCGGTGAATTTTGGTATAATCTACGGCCAGGGGGCGTTTGGTTTGGCTCAAAACTTAGGTATATCAAGGGGAGAGGCGAAAGAAATCATAGAATCGTACTTTACGCAGTTTAGCAATTTGAAGTCTTACCAGGCCGCTACGATAGAAATGGCGCGCAAAAAGGGCTATGTAGAAACAATTTTGGGAAGAAGAAGGTATCTTCAGGATATTAATAGTGCCAACGCTGTGGTTAGAGGCTTTGCTGAACGAAATGCGATAAACGCACCAATTCAAGGTTCGGCTGCCGACATTATAAAAGTGGCGATGATTAATATTAAGAAGGAGTTTGAGGAGCGTCGTTTTAAATCAAAAATGATCATGCAGGTGCATGATGAATTGGTTTTTGACGTCCATTTGGACGAGATAGAATTGGTTCAACCTGTTATTAAAGAGAAAATGATAGGTGCCGTGAGCATGATTGTGCCTCTCGAGGTTGACATGAACTATGGAGAAAATTGGCTTCAAGCTCATTAATAGTGGGTTAATGTCCTATTTTTTACATAAGAGGTATAAAGTTGAATAAACACAACTATTTTTATAACTATTTCGGTCATGTTCGCGTAGAAACGACATAATTCGAAATTTACAACACCCAATCAGCTAATAACTGAACTTATAATGACCACCCAAAATCAATCAATTATGCGGAAACTGAAATGGATGAAGCCGGCGATATTCGCGTTCGGCTTTGTTGCTGTCCTCTCTTCTTGTGAGACAGGCGGATCTAATTCAAACACACAGGCAGTGAAGCCTA
Source organism: Bacteroidota bacterium (assembly GCA_046046035.1). GTDB lineage: Bacteria > Bacteroidota > Bacteroidia > Flavobacteriales_D > Sanyastnellaceae > JAIXWP01. Next base: position 22,983 of record JBJOKO010000001.1, read on the forward strand.
ACCTCGACTCTTTAGAGCTTGCTAAGCAGGAAGAGTTGAAGAAAATATTCTTCTCCATCCCGGCTCCTATGGAAATGGCAGCTTTGATTAAGGATGCAGGATTCAAATTTGACCCAGCGATGCTCAACAATGTTGAGAATGCATCAAAATATACTGGAGAAGTAAAGCAAGCTGTGAACCTTGGTGTTTTCGGCGCTGACTTGAGCTATTCGAGCATGTTTGATGAGAAACAAAAGAGCGTAGACTATTTGGCTGCAGCTCAGAAGTTGGCTCGTCAAATGGGCGTTGATGATGCGTTGAAGAACGACATGCTTGAGCGTTTGCAAAACAATCAAGACAGTCGCGACTCATTGTTGGCGATTGTTTCTGAGGCCTACACAGACCTTAATGGTTATTTGAAAGAGAACAACCGAGTTGAAATTTCAGCTTTGGTAATTTCTGGAGGATGGATTGAAGCGCTTTACTTGAGCACTAAATATTCTGCAGGAAATGATCAAATCAAAAAGCGTATTGCTGAACAGAAATACTCTCTTGATGAATTGATCAAGTACTTTGATAAGTTTGGAGAAATTGAGAGCTTGAAAGAAATGAAAGCAGATCTTCTTTCTCTTCAAAAATTGTATGGCGAAGCTACAACTACAGCACCAGGCGCAACTACTACATCTAAGGATGCTAAGGGCACTGTTGTAATTGGCAACTCTGCAAGTGTTTCACTCAGTGACGAAACTTTGAAAAAGATTGAAACCTTAGTTACTCAAATTCGTTCAAAGTACATCGCTTAACCACCCACCCAACACTAAATAGTATGAAACTGATTCGATTTATACTCCCCTTGATGCTTCTTCTTCCAGTGATGGCAGATGCACAATGCCGGGCATTTACAAAGAACAAATGTCTTCCACTTTTGGATGGATATGTTCAAAATGAAAACTACAACTCTGCGGTCTTAGTACCGGGCGATGAAGCTGAGCTTTTGCTTACTTTCTATGCAGGAAAAGAATACCGAGTAGTAGTAAACGCTCACCCAGTTCTTGGCGACGTAGAATTTGAGGTAGTTGATACCAACGACCAACAGATTTACAACAATAAGAACGCTGACAACAAGACTATTTTCGACTTTAAAATGTCGAATACACAGCAACTCATCGTTAAGGTGAGGGTTCCAAAACAAGAGGCAGCTATTCAACCGGAAGGATGTGTAACTGTTCTGGTGGGCTTCAAAGACGCTAAGTAGTTTTGATTAATTAGAAATTGATACAATTAAAAAAGGCTATCCATTTGGATAGCCTTTTTTGTGCTTCAATTTATTCAATTATAAACCGCACCAAGTGCAGATGTAATAGATTAATGCGCCCATTGCTGCAGAGATTGGAATGGTAATAACCCATGCTACTAATAGCTTTCCAGTTACACCCCATTTTACTGCAGAGATACGTTTTGTAACACCAACACCGATAATAGAACCAGTGATAGTGTGTGTAGTACTTACAGGAATACCTTTGATTTGTTCGCCTTGAAGTGTCCAAGGGAATTTCAAGCTTTCAGTAAAGAATAGCGTTACGGCTCCGGCTGTTTCAGCAGCCACACCTTCAAAAGGAGTCACTTTAGTGATTTTAGCTCCCATCGTTTTAACGATTTTCCAACCACCACTCATTGTACCGATAGCTATCGCAGCATAACATGAAAGTGGAACCCAGTTAGGCATTTCTTTCATAGATGTGATATGACCACCTGCGATAAGTGCAACTGTGATGATACCCATTACTTTTTGAGCATCGTTACCACCATGACCAACGCTGAATGCAGCTGATGAGAATAGTTGTAGACGTTTGAACCAGTGGTTTGCTCGAGTATTGTTGAGTGAGCTCAAGAATAGAGTGAACACACCCATTACCACAACGATAAATCCAAGAAGAATCCATTTGAAATTGGCACCGTGGAATACCACTTTCAACCAATATGTTTCGAAATCTGATTTAAGATTTGAAGTATCAAAGCGCTCTTTTTCTGAAGCTGCTTCGGTGATTCTGTGTGATTCAGTGATGACAGCAGGTTTGCCGAATTTCTCGATTTTTTTGCTTAGTTCAGCTGTAAGCGCAGTGTTTTCAGCCGTTTCGCCTGCTTTTTTCATAAAGTCAGTGCGAATGGTATAGATAGTACCTGTTTTGTCTTCAGCACCAGTAGAGTCTTTTCCAGCTTTGATAACTGGAGCGAATTCTTTACCATCTTCATTTTTGAAAGTCAAAGCTTTCTTCAATGCATCTTTATCTGGCTTTTGTTCGAAAACTACAGAGTAAGAACTTCCACCATTGAAGTCTTTCTTGAATTCTAGTCCGCTGTACACGGTGAAAATAACCAGCGCAATAATCGATAGGGAAAGGATTTTCATCCAGGGTCCTTTTCGGAATGAGTTGAGGAACCAAATTGAGATTAGATATGCCATAAGCATACCTGCAAGCGGAGCCACAACGATGAAGATTGCTGTTGCTAATACTACTCCTGAGCGAACCGCCTCGAAACCGAAGGCCGCCATAAAAGCTCCTGCGAAACCACCGATTAGAGTATGAGAAGAAGAAGAAGGAATACCATACCACCAAGTAATAAGGTTCCAGGCAATAGCTGAGAGCAAGCCCGCGAAAATCATAGGAAGTGGATTCGCAGAGGGTTGTGTGAATTCATCTTGAACCACTTTGGCAATAGTGTTTGCAACGCTGTGGTCTTTGAAGATGAAGAATGCTACGAAGTTGAAGAACGCTGCCCAAACAACTGCTTGAAAAGGCGTTAATACTTTTGTAGAAACGACGGTAGCGATTGAGTTTGCCGCATCGTGAAATCCGTTGATAAAGTCAAAGACTAAAGCCAACACGATTATCACAATGAGGAATGCTGAATATTCCATTTAAATGGGTATTAAGAGTTTTTAACCAGGATCGATTCAAGCACGTTTGCTACGTCTTCGCACTTATCAGTTGCGGTTTCTAAGTTAGCAAGTACTTCTTTAATTTTGATAAGCTCAAGAGCTGGAACTTCTTCAGCGAAGAGACGTCCGATAGCTTCATCAAACAAATCGTCAGCGTGGTTTTCTAGTGAGTTAACACGAATGATTGCTTCACGCACGCGTTGTGCATTACGCATGTTTTTCATGTCTTTAACTGCAGCATCAATTTCAATGACTTGCTTCACGATTACTTCGCTAAGCATTTCCATTGTTTTTGAAAACTCCTTTACATTGTAAAGTTCGATACGAGAAGCTGAACCGTGGATGTAATCTGCAATATCATCCAATGAAGTAGCAAGCGCGTGGATGTCTTCGCGGTCGAAAGGAGTTATGAAATTAGAAGAAAGTTCTAGGAAAATCTTGTGAGTGATTTCATCCCCAACTGTTTCAAGTTCTTTAACCTTGCGGATAATCGCTTGTTGTTGATCTTTATCGTGTGTGGAAAAGAGCGTGTTAAATACACGTGCTTGTTCTACAAGGTTGGCTGTATCCTCTGCGAACAAGTCGAAGAATAAAGCGTTCTTAGGAACTAAGAAGGAGAAAATGTTTGAAATCTTCATTATAGAATTTGTTTCTTTCTTTAAAATGCGTTGCGAAGGTCTTGTATTCATGTTAAGAGAATATTAAGGAATGAATTTGTTTTTAGAAATTCATTTGGGCCTGAAGTCTTAATAATTGGCCTTTTTGGTGATTATCTTGTTTAACGAAGTCTTCATACTTGCGGTCAGAGATGACGTAACTTGCTGTGAACTCGAATCCTTTGTTCAATTGCCATTCTATGCCAGCCTCGTATTCAGTGACTTCATAGGCTCTTGCGTCCTTTTCTTGTTTTTTACCACCGTTGTAGTATTGGCCACGAGCGAATGGAAAAAATATTTGATTGTTTAATTTCAACATATAATTGATCATCACATAACCTCCGCGAAGTGGCGCGGTTTCTATGCTGTCTGTTACAGTGTTGAATTTTGGTCCTTTTCCGATATTGTATTCGGCCATGACACCAAAAGGCTTTGGGTAAAGCACAAGTGAAAGAGCTGCACGTTCGTCCAAGTAGTTTCTGCTTGCGTTCACCTTAGTGCCGCTGCTTATTTGATCAGATGTAATTACTACTTTTCCTGTGTAAGCTTGTGCTGACACTTCAAGTACTTGGTTTTTGAGCATGAAAGGGTAAGTGATACGACCCACCATGTGCAAGTTGTTGTTTTGTTCAGCTCTATTGGCAGCTTGTCCGTTGTAGATACCGAATGCAATCATTCCATAATCACCAGAACCCTTTAATCCAGTTTTCAAAGCTTCAGCAAAGAAGTCTCTCACTTTTTTGGGAGTATAGTAAACCATAGCTCCTAGGTCACGCTCATTTGGACTTGCACTATTGAGAGCGTCATTACGATCTAGAGGTAAGCGGTTGGAGCTAGATTGCATGTTTTCAAAGCCATAAGGAACTTTGCTTTGACCGAATCTAAGTCGGAAGTTTTGTTTTTTGTCGATATAATAATCCGCGTAGAAGTCACGTATTTGTAGGAAGTGCTGGCTATTGGTAGAAACCGCAGCGGCGAAATCGGGTTGTACATATATGTAAACACGGTCTGTAACCATACCTGAAATGATTACACGTCCTCGGCGAATAAAAACACCATTGTTATCGCCCCAAGATTTATCACATTGTTCGCAACCAAGATCTGGATTGGTTTCGAAAAGACGATTGTATCGTATTTGAGAGTATCCCCTGATCGATAGTTTATCGTACCATTTCTTTTCTTGGGCTACGGGTTTTTCTGTTTTTAGAGAGTCGGACTGAGCAGACATTGCAAAAGATGTGAGTCCGAAACAAATCAAGATAATAACCTTGAAAATTGGAGAGAGAGACGACGGCTGTGGTAACATTGGTCTAACATTTCTGATTTAGGCCGCAAAACTATTTTAACAAATAAGGCGATGTGTTTGGATAAAGTGAATAGTGTGTTAAGTTAATGTTACGCGAGCGGCAGAGGAGGGGAATAAAAAAACCACTTCGAATGGAAGTGGTTTTATGGTGGTGCGCCCACCTGGGCTCGAACCAGGGACCCACAGATTATGAGTCTGTTGCTCTAACCGACTGAGCTATAGGCGCGGTCCTTTTGTAAGGGCGGCAAATGTAAGAAGTCGTGGGCTTTATTCAAAAAGTTATCTAGCAATTACAAATGATTTAGTGAAAGTGTGATTTTCATTCCTCACCCTTATCGTATAAAGCCCGTTGGTTAATTTATCGAGCGAAATGCTAGAGCCCATCAAACTAGCTTGGTCAACGAGAAGCGAGTTTGCCGAATATATCTCGTACTTCCACCCATTACCCAATTGATTTAATTTACTATCAATATACAGAATATCTGTTGCTGGGTTAGGATATACATTAAAAGAAGGGGTGAATGAAGAATTCGCGCTTGAGGTGTTAGAGATTTGATCTCCAGGATTTTCAAGGTTTTCAGCTTCGTAATAAACGAGAATGGCGGATTGACTTGATGCAGCAGACTGACCCCATGAAGGCACATTGATTACAGGAATATTATTTCCTTGGGCATTTCCAGCTTCATCAGCCGTGTGAAAACCAACACAGACAACACCGTTCTTGGTTTTATGCACTCCGTACATATCGGTGTTTCCTCCACCTGCTTGTGTGAGTGTGTCCCATTCTCCAACAATTAAAGAGCTATATAAAGGAACATGGAATTCATCATCATAAACTCTAACGAAATTGTTCCAGCAACCTGAACCGCCAAAGTAGGGGTTGACATTTTTTTGATATGCGTTGGCTGTTGTTAGAGTTCGTCTGCCGACAGCGAGTACACATACATCTCCACTTGAGGTGGTTTTGAGACTGTTTTTCGCAACGCGGGTGGTATTAAGATCAGGCCATCCCGTGTTGGGGTTTGGCCAACCGTCGAGGTTTGGGTCTGGGTGCGGGGTTCCTAAAGAGCCTGTTCCTTCAAATAGTTCCGCGAGATACGTTGCGTTTGAAAGGACACCGTCGGCAAGTCCAAGTTTACCGAGCCATGACTCATGAATATTTCCATTTGTGCCTGTGAATTGGTTTTGAAATCCATAAGCATTCGGATTTCCATTAATTGTATTTCCTTCCCAGAAGTTTTCCGTGTTATTGCCATGCGTGCGTCCGGCTACAACGAGTTTATTATTTGAATAATCAATCGAAAGCGCATCTACATATTGGTCGGGAATAGAGCGAACGGTGTCGCCTTGAGGAGTTATTTCATGATAAAGTCTACTCCACCATTTGATTGCTCCAGTGTTATCCATTGCGATAACGGCTGGTTCGAAATCTGGGGTTCCGCCATTTTCATCTTCAGAATAGGATTTGAAATTCATTCCAAGATAAACGTGATCGTCGCGCTTATCCACCACAATGCAAGATGCACCCCAAACAGGACAACATGCTTCAGCAGAATAGCCAGAATACCCAGGCCCATTGGCGGTAGGGTTGGCAGGATCACAAGGTCCGGAAAACAAGAAGTCAGCAGGCCAAGTTCCTTTTTTTATTCCACCGTTACCATCTGGAAAATCAGCGTCATATTCGGCTTGGCTCCATGAGCGAAGTTCGCAGCGTCCCCAAATTTTTAATGCGATTCCACTATAATTAATTGCTTCAATTCCATTAGGATGTGAAGACGCGGGAACGCCCTTCCATTCGCCGCCAGCAACGAGCCAATGGGTTCTCCAGTTTTCTACTACTGTTCGCTGGCCGACATTGTTTAGTTTATACATGGCGCTCCAATCGTACCCGTGCGCTTCTCCGCTCACATAGTAAACCTCCCCTGTGGAGGTCACGTCCCAGGGGTGATAATCTTTTGGACCTGATTTGGCCCAAACAATATTTACCCATTCGAGTCCGGATGGAGTGCCGTTGATATAGTTATTATTCAGTTTAGCGATGATGTACCCGCCATTATTATTGTCAGTATCGGCGGTATTGCAGCTTATATACAAATCACCAACGGGTTGATAAGGCTGGGTATTTGTTTTTATAAATCGAATGTCTTCGACAGCTCCTTGCGGAAAGTGAACCACATCAATGATTGTTGTCAGATCTTCTGAAATGTGGAGTAGAATTCCATACCTATTTGTTCCCAAAGAATTTGGTATACTAGAAGAATACGATAATTCAGTGCGTGGAATCGAGGAGTCAATCCAATCTAAGTTTTCGGCATAACCTGAGACTAAAAAGGTGCCGTCGTCAATTTGAGTAACGTCGTAAAAAGCTTCTTTACCGCTATTGCCAGCGTATGTAACCAAATTGGTTTGTGATTGAGCAATTAATACACTCAATGCAAAAGAAATAGAAAGGAGGAGTTTCATGATCATGAAAATGATAGTCGAATATATCATAATTATCCTTCAATATACCACTAACTTTGTAGGATAAATACTCAATTATGCGCTTATTGTTTCTATCTATTGCTTTTGCATTCTCAATGATTTCTTATGCTCAACCAGATAAAATAGCAGAAGCATTGTATAGCACTCCGGCAATTGTTGTTGCTGAAGAGCAAGTTACTGTTGGAGATAATTTGTGTTCTGGATTTGTTTCACAGGTCGTATCAGAAGATGCACAACTAGATAAATATTGGAAAAAATACATGAAAAATTCATGTGGTTTTTCTGGAAAAAGAG
>JBJOKO010000002.1:0-27811 GCA_046046035.1 Bacteroidota bacterium
CCAACCATTGCTATTTTTTCGTTTGAATCGAAGACATCAACAATAGTTTGCAACCACGTTGGAAACGCTTCGATGTCGTCGTCGGCATACACAATGTAATCCGTTTTGGATGCCAACCAGCCAGCGTGGCGCCCGCGATGTAATCCGGGTCTCGGCTCGTGAATGCAGCGAACTTGTATTTGGCTGCTGAATGATTCCGCGACTTGAGATGTGTTGTCAGTTGAACCGTTGTCTACAACAATTACTTCAAACTCACTTGATGGAAGTGTTTGATTGAGTAATGAAGATAAAGTTGACTTTAGTAAGTCAGCTCTATTGCGTGTAGGTATTACAACAGTGATTTTCATCTTGAATGAAGTGTATTAGATGCGAGCCCAAAAAAGATTAGGCAACTGTCCGTGTTCTTTTGCGATAGGCTTTATTTCTTCAGCAACTAATTTTTGAACACCCTCGGCCCATCCGAAATCATGGAAGCAAATCAATGCTCCTGGTTCGAATTTATCTTTCCATGAATCCCAATCTGTTTTGACGCCTTCATAAGAATGATCTCCATCAAAGAAGCCATATCCAAAGCGATAATCTGCGTTTTTGCTAACTTCTCCAGAGAAACCACGGAGTTTTATAATGATATCAGAATATCGTTTTGTGTTGCTACAAAATGAATCGTATGTATCTTTTTGACCTTCTGTCATTGCATGATTTTGCCATGTATCAACACAGTATAGCTTGCGATCTGTGCCATACAGTCCTTCTGCGATGTAGCAACTTGATGCGCCCAAATAAGAGCCAATTTCAAGGACGTTACCTTTTGTCTTTTTTGCAAACTCGTTTAGTAGAATTCGCTCAGGTTGAGTAGTGTGGGTAAAAATCTGATCTGCCTTTTCGAAAGGTGTGGTTAGACCTAAAACTTTTTTTACTCCTTTTTTAATTTGTGAAATCATGCTTTTTATTTTCTTGTTTTGATTACGCGAGCAGGCACGCCTGCTGCAACAGCATAGGAAGGAATTGATTTGGTTACAACGGCGCCAGCAGCTACAACAGCCCCTTCGCCTATCGTTACCCCATCCATAATTCGCACTCCACTTCCTATCCAAACGTCATTACCAATGGTAATTCCTTCTCTAATTTCCGCTTGATCCATTATTGGAATGTCCGTTCTTGAAAAATCATGGTTGGCTGGGATAATTACAGTTTGTGTTGCTATCCTAACTTTATTACCAATAGTCAATTTGCCATGTCCATAAATTACACAGAATGGATTTATCGAACAGTCATCTCCGATTGTAATATCGCCGCCGTATGTAGATAGAACGCTGTATGGACTTATATCGCAATTGCTTCCAATGCGAATATTTCCTCCATAAGGCGTTTCCAAGATCGCCTTAGCGGATATCCTGCTATTCTTTCCAATTCTAATGTTGGAATTGAAAAACACGCGTAATATTTTCGATTTAATGTACCAGTACATTTCCTTTCATATAAACAATGCCCTGCGCGGACGAAATCAATTTACCTGTTCCGTATACATCCGCTTCTTGAATGTTGAAACTATAAGCTTGCTCTATATAATCTACCCACTCGTTTTGATTGGAAACAATCGAAACGGAAATGAAATAATCTCCTTCAATAAAATTTGGATTCTCTACTTGCAAAGTTGCTGTACCCGAATTTAGAAGACTATAAGCACCTGTTCCAGCGATTTCATTATTCAACGAAGAAACTCGATAACCCAATTCGTTTTCAATACCAAACCCAACTAACATGTTGGAAATGGGTTCAGGTGACTCAAAATAAAATTTTACAGAAAATGACTCGCCCATCATTAGGTTGCTTACCACTTCTCCTTTGTCGTTCTCGATCCAAATTCTTTTGATGATATTTCCTCTCCCAGCGCTTCGATGTGCATTGCTGAGATCACGCACAAGCGATCCATCGGAAACGCTTCCACTTTTTAAATAGGATCGAATTACTTCACTGGTATTGCCAAACTCTTTTACCTGACCAAATTGCATTAGCATGCCTTTGGAACATAAGCTTTGCACAGCAGCCATGTTGTGACTAACAAACAAAACGGTTCTGCCCTCATTGCTGGAAACTTGTCCCATTTTACCGAGACATTTTTTTTGGAACTCAGCATCACCAACTGCGAGCACTTCATCCACAATCATAATCTCGCTTTCTAAATGCGCTGCAACCGCAAAAGCGAGTCGGACATACATTCCACTACTATATCTTTTTACTGGTGTGTCGATGTATCTCTCCACCCCACTGAAGTCAATAATCTCATCCAATTTGGACATGATCTCTTTCTTCCTCATCCCGAGTATTGCACCATTCAAAAAAATGTTTTCTCGTCCTGTTAATTCTGGATGAAAACCAGTACCAACTTCAAGCAAACTAGCAATACGTCCTTTGACTTTAACACTTCCAGTAGTTGGCTGTGTTACTCGTGATAATATTTTCAGAAGTGTCGATTTGCCTGCACCATTTCTTCCAACGATGCCAACAGATTCTCCTTCTTTAATTTCGAAATTGACATCCTTTAATGCCCAAACATATTCAGAGTCTCCCTTCTTGCTGCGATCGTTGGATTCTCCAATTTTTAAATACGGATCTTCCTTCCCACGAGCACGAGACCACCATCTGTTCAAATCATGAGACAAGGTCTTTGTACTCACCAAACCTAGGCGGTACATCTTACTTACATCTTCTGATTTTAAAACTACTTTTGACATATCTCAATTTTAAACGGTGTCCATAAATACTTTCTCAACTCTGTTGAAAGTGATAATAGCAATTATGAAGAGAACTATCGTCACGATGAAACTATATGCAAGCATCTGAAAATCGAAAGTGCCAGTGCCTAAAAATGCATATCTGAAACCTTCAATTATTCCTGTCATAGGATTCAAGAACAATAGTGTTCGGAATTTTCCCTCTACGATGGAAGAAGAATACACCACAGGTGTGGCATACATCATCAACTGAACACCAAAGGCCACCAAATGAACTAAATCACGATACTTCGTTGTCATTGATGATATTATTAACCCAATGGATAAGCCTAGAATAGCCATCAATAGAACAAGAAATGGAGTAAATAATATATACCACGTGAGCTGAATAGTGGTGTTGCCTTGAATCAAATAATACACGATGATGACAAGGAAAAAAGCGAACTGGATGAGGAATTTCAACAGATTAGAAATAACCACTGAAAGTGGCATGATTAAACGTGGAAAATATACCTTCCCAAAAATGCTAGCGTTGGTGACAAATGTTGTTGCTGTCGCATTCAAACATGCGGAAAAGTAATTCCACATGATAACGCCTGACATATAAAACGCTGCTGCAGGCATTCCATCGGTTCCGAGTTTTGCGATATTTCCAAATACAATGATGAATACCAATGTGGTCAAAATCGGTTGAATAAAAAACCAGATCGGACCTAAAATAGTCTGCTTAAAGGAGGAAACATAATCACGCTTTACCAGGAGAAACAAAAGGTCGCGGTAATGCCATAAATCCTTAAGATTTAATTCAAGCAACCCGGTTTTTGGTTGTATCTCAATGTCCCATTCTTCTTTTCTCTCTTCCATGATAATAATGGACCCTGACAACAAAATGTACAGTCGGTTTTGGTTCGCTGCGAATATAGTTGAAAAAAGTAGGTTTTTCCCTTTTTTAGGTCACCCATTAGGGGCGGAATGCCTCGTTTTTACCCATATTTGACGCATGAAACCAAGATTGGCCTTTTTCTTAATGGTGCTATCCGGTGTCACCTTAGTCCTAGGGTGCTATTTTCCAATGGTTTCAAACCCAAATAGCTACCTTTTTTCTTCGGAAGGTGATGGTCTTAAAAATTACTTCACCTACGCCTATCACATTAAGCACGACTCCACATTTTCGGAAATGGAAGGGATGAATTTCCCATACGGTGAAAACTTCCTCTACACAGATGGACACCCAATCTTGTCCAATTCGCTTCAAATGGTCAATGCGATTTTTCCTTCAACAAGTGATTATTCTGTGGCGTTCCTCAATGTTCTCATGCTCTTGTCTATCGTTTTGACATTTCCCGTGCTCTTTTTATTACTCAAGAAATTTAAGTTAGACACATGGCTTGCGATGATCTTTGCCATCGCTATCGGTCTGCTCGCACCGCAAGTCTTTAGATTGCAGGGACATCTCGCTTTGTCCTACAGCGTGGCTATTCCATTAAGTTGGATTTTTTATCTCAACCTCAAAGAATCAAATCGAAAATGGATTTGGCTTTTTGCACTTTTCCTCAATGCTTTATTTTGGCTGTTCATCCACGCTTATCTCGGTGTGATGGTCGTTTTCTTCCTCACACTTTTGAGCTTGTTTGAAAAAAAGTGGTTGGCAGTCGCTTCACTTATTCTTCCCATTATTGTTTTTTTCGCAGTCCTTAAAACCACCGATATCCATCCCAATCGTAACACGGATGCACTCGGATTTTTTCTTTACAATGCGGAATTAGATGATGTCTTTTTACCCAATGCAGGACCAGTAAAAAACATCATTCAAAATACGTTTTCAATCAAACTTCACCAGCAATGGGAAGCGTTTAGTTATGTTGGATTCGGGTTTACGTTAATAGCAGTTTTTGTCCTTCTATTCTCCTTGAAATCAAGGCTATATGGAGATAAAAAGTGGCCACCTTTTTTCGCCAATAAAAGTCTAAATCTCGCGTTACTGGCCTCCATTTTTGTACTTCTTTTTGCAATGGGTTTACCATTCAAATGGATGCCTTCTTTGCTTGATTATCTGAACCCTATTAAAGCGTTTCGTGCAACCGGAAGATTTGCTTGGATTTTCTTTTTTGTCTACTCGGTTTTTGGTGTTGTAGTTCTTCAGCAAATACTCATTTCTGCTTCTGTAAAAGTTAGAAATGTCTCTCTAATTATTGCTGTCTGCATTGCTCTAATACACGGCGTGGAAGGTTTCGAAACGCATCGCCAGGTGGGGGGTAACATCGCATCGCAATTGAATGTTTTCAATAGAGATCAGTTGAATTCGGAATATCAAAAAGCTCTTGCAGCGATAGAAAACAAAGGCTACAAAACAATGATTGCCCTTCCGTTTTTGAGCACGCTGTGATCTTCTCCTACCACACGGGCATTCCCATGATGAATGCGAATCTCACACGCATGGATATGACTGAAAGCAAAAATGTGATTCAGATTCTTTCTCCTGATTTTTACAAGAAACCACTAAGTGAGAAGTTGAACAAAGACGATTTGGTCCTCATTCTATGCAGCACCGAACCAATCACTAAATATGAGCAATCTCTAAAGAATAAAAGCAAGGTCGTATTTGGAGGAGAATATTTTGATTTGCTTGAAATAACGTGGGGAAAAATATTTGAAAGTAGCGCTCCAACTGAAATACAGCGCTACATGGGGCGTAGTCAAAATTCCCACGGACTTTACTCAAACTCCTATTGGCATAACGAAATCCAATACGGAAATAAGAAAAGTGATTGGGTACTAAACGAGATTAAAGGTGGAACGTTGAAGGCAGGTGAAGCTTACACCGCCTCTGTATGGATCGGCAATAAGCACCAAGGTGATTTGAATAATCATTATAGACTAATCGCAGAGGAATTTTCACCAAGTGGAGAACTCATTAAGTCAACAGAAATATTGGCGGAACAATCCCAAGTCATCGATGGCGACTGGTCTTTGCTCGAGTGTGGCTTTGGCGTTGTGGATTCAAATTCTTCTTTCAAAATACTTTTGAGAGGAAAAAAAGAGGATGATCATAGTGTCATTGTTAGAGATTATTTGATTTATCAAAATGGCGTGAATTTTTATCGACTAAATGACGATAACGATATTCTGTTTTTCAACAATCAAGCGATTCCGCTTAGATAACCGCGCATAACTCGGTGTAGAATTATTGTTAAAAGACTGGTGAATGTTTCTTTACTTTGCATCACCAAAATTGCTACCGTATGAACGTTTTAGTTTTAGGCTCAGGAGGCCGTGAACACGCCATTGGATGGAAACTTGCACAAAGTTCTCATATCACATCGCTATTTATTGGTCCTGGGAATGCTGGTACTTCTAGCGTCGGAACCAATGTTGACCTCAATCCAGAGGATTTCAAAGCGGTGAAGAAATTCGTTTTGGAAAATAATATCAATATGGTTGTAGTAGGTCCAGAAGGACCTTTGGTAAAAGGAATCGTCGACTTTTTTAATGCAGATAAACTTCTTCAAAAAGTATCTATCATCGGCCCAACAGCTGAAGGAGCGCAACTTGAAGGAAGCAAAGACTTCTCTAAGAAGTTTATGCAACGTCATAATATCCCAACAGCTAAATACGCTTCATTCACGGCAGAAACGCTTGAAGAAGGAAAGAAATTCCTCGCTGGAATGAAAGCTCCTTACGTTTTGAAAGCGGATGGACTCGCAGCAGGAAAGGGAGTTTTGATTATCGAAAAACTTGCAGAAGCACAAAAAGAATTGCAGTCAATGCTTGTTGATGCGAAATTCGGCGAAGCAAGCAAAACAGTTGTCATCGAAGAATTCTTAAAAGGAATCGAGTGTTCTGTTTTCATCATCACGGATGGAAATTCATATAAAATACTCCCAGAAGCGAAAGATTACAAGCGCATCGGAGTGGGAGATACGGGTCCAAACACGGGCGGTATGGGTGCTATTTCACCAGTTCCTTTCTGCACTCCAGAATTCATGGACAAAGTGGAAAGCCGCATCATTATCCCAACCATCAAAGGTTTGAAGTTGGATAATATCACTTACAAAGGATTTATTTTCTTTGGTCTAATCAAAGTAGGTAACGATCCTTATGTAATCGAATACAATTGCAGAATGGGCGATCCAGAGACTGAAGTGGTGATGCCACGAATCAAGTCTGATTTGCTCAATATGTTTGAAGGTATTTCTACCGAAACGCTTTCTGAGTGCGATATGCACATTGATGATCGCGTTGTAAGTACTGTAGTATTAGTAAGCGAAGGTTATCCTGATGCTTATGAAAAAGGCAAAGAAATCAAAGGCCTTCATCGCGTAGATGATGCTATTGTTTTCCACGCAGGAACACGCAAGGCTGGACAAAAAATTGTCACCAACGGTGGTCGCGTTATCGCTGTAAGTGCTTATGGTAACTCCATTTCAGAAGCAACCGAACGTTCGTTCGATGGTGCTGAATTGATTGAGTACAGCGGCAAATACTACAGAAACGATATCGGAAAGGACCTTGTTAAGATTCTCGAAAAGAGCAGCTCTTAATTTAGTTTCTTTCCTTCTGCCATTGCTGTAAGAATTTCTACAGCACGCTTCATGGTTTTCACATCGTTGAACGACATCCTTAATGTGTCGTCTTTCTCGTACATTTTTCCTGCTGTAGGATTTATTTTAATGAAGTCGAGTACGCGCGTAAAACTGTCGCTTTGATAATATGGCGAGTCTTTTTTGGTGATGAAATAGCCAATCATCTTCTCGCTTTTCAGTACCAATTTCTCAATACCGATTTCTGCTGCAACCCAACGGAGACGCATGGTTTCAATCAAGCGCATTGCTGGTTCTGGTATTGGCCCAAATCTATCGACCATGTTTTTAATGAAGTCTTGCATCTGTTCTTCTTTCTCCAAATCGTCCAACTCTTTATAGAGCGAAATCCTCTCGGTGATGCTTCCTACATATTCATCAGGAATCAAAATTTCGAAGTCGGTTTCGAGTAAAGTATCTTTAACGAAGTGATTCGATTTTTTCAGTTCCGCTTCATACAAATCTTGGAAGTGCTCTTGTTTCAATTCTTCCAGCGCTTCATTGAGAATCTTCTGATACGTTTCAAATCCGATATCATTGATAAATCCGCTTTGTTCTCCACCCAAAAGATTTCCCGCTCCTCGGATATCCAAGTCGCGCATGGCAATGTGCAATCCTGATCCAAGATCACTGAATTGTTCTATCGCCATCAATCGCTTTTTCGAATCGCTTGGCAACATATGGAATGGAGGTGCGAGTAAATAGCAGAACGCATGCTTATTGTTTCGCCCTACGCGGCCGCGCAATTGGTGAAGGTCGCTCAATCCAAAATTCTGCGCATCATTGATGATAATTGTATTTGCATTGCTAATGTCAATACCACTTTCAACGATGGCTGTACTTACTAATACATCAAAAACTCCTTCGATGAAATTGCTCATCACTTCTTCCAATTCATCGCCGCCCATTTGTCCGTGAGCAATCCCCACGCGGGCATCAGGACATAGTCGCTGAATCATTCCAGCGAGTTCTTTTAGATTTTGAATTCTATTGTGAACGAAGAATACTTGACCGCCTCGTTGAATTTCATAACTCACCGCATCGCGAATTGCCTCTTCATTGAACGGTCTGATTTCCGTTTGAATAGGATGACGATTCGGTGGTGGCGTTTGTATAATACTCAAGTCACGCGCTCCCATCAAAGAGAATTGCAATGTTCTTGGAATCGGCGTGGCAGTAAGGGTCAAAGTGTCTACGTTTTCACGCATCGTCTTGAGTTTGTCCTTTACAGCAACACCAAATTTTTGCTCTTCGTCGATAATGAGAAGACCTAAATCTTTGAACTGAACTTTCTTTCCTACGATAGCATGTGTTCCAATGAGAATATCAATCTCTCCTTTGGCAAGTTTCGTAAGCGTATCACTAACTTGTTTTGCTGTTTTGAAACGATTGATGTAATCCACCTTTGCAGGAAAATCCTTCAATCGTGCTGAAAAGCTCTTGTAATGCTGAAGAGAGAGAATAGTGGTAGGCACGAGCACAGCAACTTGTTTGTTATCTGCCACAGCTTTGAACGCTGCGCGAATAGCAATCTCTGTTTTTCCAAAACCAACGTCGCCGCAAACTAGACGATCCATTGGTGCGCTTTGCTCCATATCTTCTTTTACTGCTGTAGTTGCTTTCAACTGATCTGGTGTGTCTTCATACATAAATGAAGCTTCCAATTCTGTTTGCAAATACGAATCGGGAGTAAAGCCGAAACCCTGAGTGGACTTGCGTTTCGCGTATAGTTTGATAAGATCGAATGCCAATTCTTTGACCTTCGTCTTGGTCTTTTTCTTAAGTGTTTGCCAAGCGTTGCTTCCGAGTTTATCGATAGATGGCGCACTGCCGTCTTTACCAACAAACTTGGAAATTCGGTGCAAACTGTGAATGCTAACATAGAGAATATCTCCGCCCTTGTAAGTAAGACGAATGGCTTCTTGCTCTTTTCCATTTACATCAATCTTCTGCAAGCCGCTGAATTGGCCGATTCCATGGTCGATGTGCACAACGTAGTCACCCGGTTGAAGCGACATGATTTCTTTAAGGGTAAGTGCCTCTTTACTTTTCTTAAATCCTTCTTTTAATCTAAAGCGATGGTAACGCTCGAAGATTTGGTGATCGGTATAAAGAAGAATCTTTGATTCTTTGTCTACAAAACCTTCGCTAAGTTCTATGTGAATCGGATAGAAATTCACCAAGTGATTTTTATCCTCAAAAATTTGATTGAGTCGTTCAATCTGCTTCGCTTGTCCAGCAGCAACTATGGGTGAATATCCACTTTTGAAATTGGTATTCAAATTCTGACTCAACATCTCGAAGTTCTTGTTGAACGCGGGTTGTGGGGTCATGTCGAACTCGTATGTTTCCGATTCAACGAACTTGCGTTGAGGACCGAATTCTACGACAGCCATTTTAGAAGCAATACGAAGTAGGTCTTCTTTTGGCGTGTATAGTTGCTCTGGCTTTTCATGCGAAATGACATTGTTTAATTTGTCATACTGCGTTTGCGCCTTTTCTAATTCTTTATCGCATTGTTCTAGACAGCCCGCCAAATCACGTGTCCAGACAACAGATCCTTCTGGAAGAAATTCTAAAAGATTGATTCTTGCTTCTTCCGTTGTTCTGCTACTTACGTTTGGAACTATCGTAGCACGTGTCATTTTATTGACGGAAAGTTGCGTTGCCGGATCAAATTTTCGGATGCTTTCTACATCATCACCAAAGAGTTCAATGCGGTATGGATGATCATAGGAGAATGAGAATACGTCTAGGATACCGCCGCGTACAGCATATTGACCTGGCTCGTAAACGTAGTCTACTTTTTCAAATCCGAAATCATGAAATATTTCATCAATAAATTCTAATGAAATTTTGTGACCTACTTCAACGTCGAAAGTGTTTTTCGACATCTCTTTTTGCGTCACTACTTTTTCTGCAATGGCTTCTGCGTAAGTGATGACAACGGCGCCGTCTGGGCGTTTGTTAAGTTCGTTGAGCACCTCCGCACGCATTGCGACATTGGCATTTTCGGTCATCTCGGTTTGGTAAGGAACACGAGCGCTTCTTGGAAAAAAGAGGATGTGTGATTTGCGAGCTTTGATGATTTCCTCTTCGCCTTTGATATTTCCGGTGTCGTCTTTATCGTGAAAAGGAAAGACGATATTTTCTAAATCATTTAAAAAATAAGCTGCCGCTTCTTTGTCTTCGAGAACGAACACTGTAGTCTTGCCGCAATCTTCTAGGAAAGCAGAAGCTAGCAATGCGGAGGAAGATCCTACCACTCCTTTGAGGTGTGCCTTAGCCTGAGGCTTTACAACATGAGAAAGCACAGACTGAATGTGTCTGTGTTTTTTATAGGCTTCTTTTAAATCGTAAATAGTCATAATCAAAAACGGCATAAAGCACATAAGGGACACATCCTGTCGGACCTATCCTTTATGCACTGGCTGTTAAATACTTCGAGGTGAAATTTTGTTCACTTCGTCTGTTGCAAAGGTAGTACACTAAATTCGCGCTATCTAATTATTCAGAATGCCTGAGAAAGCGCAACTTCATATTTGGCGATTAGTCATCGAACTCCCGCAATGGGAGGGCTTTGTGGCTCTTTGGAGGCCCAATGATGGAGAACATTGCCTGCTTGCTTTAGGGGCAGAGAAGATTATAGCTAGTGATGATTTAGAGCGTTTAGATGAAATTCAACATTCCAAGGATTGGTGGTTTGGCTATTTATCCTATGATTTGAAGAATAATATTGAAAAGCTAGAATCAAAGAACCCACACCCAATGGGGTTTCCAGGATTTTCTTTTTTCAAACCCAAAGTTGTATTGCGATTAAATGAGGATGCCTTTCAAATAGAAAAGGACACTACAGATGGCTTTTGGAGGGGATCAATTGTAGATACAGATCCACGGATCCCAAAACCACAGAGGATTTATTGGAAGCCGGATCAATCGAAGGAAGATTATCTCAATGCAGTAAATGCGTTGAAACATCATATTCAAATTGGTGATATTTATGAAGTGAATTATTGCACTAGCTTTTCTTCAGAGAAGAAGTTGGAAGATAATTTTACGTTGTTCGAACATATCAACGACAAGACAGAAGCGCCGTTCTCTGCTTATATGAAGCAAGGAAGGCATGAGATACTTTGCGGTTCTCCAGAACGCTATATGGTGAAACAAGGATCGCATTTGAGTTCCTCGCCGATAAAGGGTACAATAAAGCGAAGTGCAAAAGAATCTGAAGATTTGACTTTACGTGAAGCGTTGCGCACGGATAAGAAGGAGCAAGCAGAGAATGTAATGATCGTCGATTTGGTGAGGAATGATTTATCGAAGATTGCACTCAAAAATTCAGTAAAGGTTGATGAGTTGTTTGGCGTTTATTCGTTCAAAACTGTTCACCACATGATCTCTACCGTGTCATGCGAATTGAAGGAAGGTGTTGGGCTGACTGAAATTGTGAAAGCCACATTCCCGATGGGTTCTATGACTGGCGCACCGAAAATTAGAGCGATGCAATTGGCGGATAAATATGAACTGAATGCGAGAGGGATTTATTCAGGAGCAATTGGTGTGATTTTTCCCAATGGCGATTTTGATTTCAACGTGGTGATTCGCACTATGATTTATGATTCAGAATTGTTCTTAATAAGATGCAATGTAGGCGGTGCAATCACGGCTCTGTGCGATGCGGAGAAGGAATACGAGGAGTGTTTGTTGAAGGCAAATGCGCTTTTATCTATTGGAAGTTAAAAGGTGTTTTGTACTTTTATCCGTACAATGCATCATATTCAAAAATTGGTTTCTGATTTCTATTTTCAAACCGAACAAAAGTTCGGTTTGACGAAGACCGATTTGGTTATTGTTGCAGTGAGCGGGGGACTTGATAGTATGACCTTGCTGACAGTCATGCACAGAGCGGGATTCAACATTGCCGTAGCTCACGTCAATTATGGCCTTCGTGGTGAGGAATCGGAATTGGATCAAAAACTAGTACAAGATTATTGCGAGCAATTATTCGTGCCATGTTATGTTACGAATGCAGACCCAGAGCAAATGCGCAATGGTAATTTGCAGGACAATGCGCGTGTATTTAGGTATGCTTTTTTTGATGAGTTGGTTGCAAAATATCATGCGAAGTATATAGCAGTTGCGCATCATGAGGATGATCAAGTGGAGACCTTGATTTTTAAGTTTATCCGCGGCAGCTATAATTTCTTCCCCAAAGGAATGAAGGCTATTCAAGGTGCTGTTATTAGGCCCTTCCTTCACATGAGAAAATCCCAGATACATGATATAGCCCTCGGATATAGCGTGCCTTGGCGCGAAGATTCATCCAATGCAAAATCAGATTATTCGCGAAATAAAATTCGCAATGAAATGATTCCGATTGTGGATTTGATGCAACCGGGTTTTCATGAAATGCTATTGAAAAGAAATAGTCTGAATTCCATTAGTGAGGACTACATCAATTCGATGCTAAGTCTCGAAGTAGATGCTTTTTTACAAGCCAATGAGTCGGATATAATCGTTGCAGATGGATGGAGAAGAGGAGATGGTTTTGATATTCTACGAGCAGCATACATTTTGAAATATTCTGATTTTACCTATCAAAGGGCTGAAGAGTTTTTGCATCTACTAGATGGTAGCATAGGAAGAAAACTGGAGTCGAGTAATTGGGAGATCTACCGAGAGCGAGAGCACGCGCGGTTTGTAAGAAAGAAGGGAGTTGAAGAGGTGGAATTGACTATCGACGCGAATACTACAGCATTAGATTATCCGAAGAGAATACGAATTTCAAAAGAGAAGGTCAGTTCTGATTTCTTGAAAAGTAAGTTCGTGGGTGTATTTGATTTTGATAAACTCCAATTTCCGTTGAAACTCCGTAAATGGAAAGAAGGTGATTCTTTTCAGCCACTAGGAATGAAAGGAAGAAAAAAGGTCAGCGACTTTTTAATAGGAGAGAAAGTAGAATTATCTCAAAAAAGGAAAGTACTTATTTTGGAGAGCGATGGCGAAATCGTTTGGGTAGTTGGAATGCGGATTTCAGAAAAATTCAAGCTTACTGAGTCGACATCCACCATGTGGATAATGACGGTTGATTGAAACTTTCGAGGAAGAAGGTGCGTAATAAGACCAACCTAACGATTATTATGAAGCCAACGAAATTAACAGACCCTCTCGGGTTCAGTATAGAAAAGCACAATTTCAAATCTGATGATGTGCTCCGCAATCAACGAGATAGAATCAAACGTAAAGCGCAACTTTTGCGAGCAATGACTTTGGAAGGAATTGATCAAACAGAAGTGATTCTTACTTATCAAGACGATTTGGAACTCAAAAGAATGAGAACGCGTGTTATAGTAACTGCTGATGACTCCATTGTTTTGGACCATGGCAACACGTTGCCGATTCATTGTATCTTAGATGTCGAGTTTATCGACGCTTAAAAAAAGCCAATACAGAACGCCTTGGGAAATCAAGGTTATTATTAAAATATTACAAGAATGACAGGGTTTTCCCTGTTTTTTTGTGCCTTGAAAATCCAATCAAATTTTTCATTCGTGGAACGCCATTTATATGGATGCGCTACATTTGAGCCAATTAGAAAATTAAACAGGCATGAAGACAGGTATTTTGAAGAAGCTTTTTATAGCGCTCGCGACTATTGTTCCTTTCGTTGCGTCAGCGCAAATTGTTGATCCAGTGAAGTGGAAGTTTTCTTCTGAATTGATTTCAGAAACTGAGGCAGATATTATCGCAAAAGCAACTATTGAAAGCAAGTGGCACGTTTATGCCCAAATCATTTCTTCAGATCCAAAGGCAGCGGATTCAGGTCCGATTCCTACCAAATTGTCTTTGACAAAATCAGATAAGTTCACTACTTCAGGTGGATGGAAAGAGGGTAAATACATTACCCACCACGACCCCAACTTCGATATGGAGTTGAATTACTTTGAGAATACCGCTGTATTCAAACAAAGAATCAAGTTCACCGGAACAGACGAGTTTGAGGTGAAAGGAAATCTAGAATACATGGCATGTGACGATTCACGTTGCATCTTTCCTGACCCAGTTAATTTTAAAGTAAAAGTTGTTCCTACAGCTAAACAAGGTGAAGTAATTGCAGAAGAAGCACCTGCTGAAAGTATCAGCAGTGGCGGCGTTTTGAAGCCTGTGAAATGGACAGTGAAGTCTGTTGATTTGGGCAACGATTTGTACGAAATCATTTTCACTGCGGTGATTGACGACAAATGGCATTTGTATTCACAACACATTACGGGAGATGGTCCAGTAGCCACCTCTTTCAAGTTTGAAAATTCTGCAGACTATTCTACTGTGGGTGCAACAGAAGAGCCTCAGCCAGAAAAAAAATACGATCCGAACTTTATGATGGATTTGTCTTTTTTCTCAAAAACAGTCGAGTTCAAACAACGCGTTAAAACTGCAGCTGGAAAGAAACCAATCGTTGACTGCATGGTGAACTTCATGTGTTGCGATGACGAGAAATGTTTGCCTCCAAGTGACGTTCATTTCAAAGTGGATCTTGCGAAAGGAACAGGTGCGGAATATGATCCATTGACCGGCAATCTAATTGGAGGTCCTTCAAAGTTTAGCTACTCTATTCCTTCTATCGATTTGGACAATCCTGTTTATGCGGATTGTGGAACTGTGGTGTCTGCGCCAACAAAAGGCTCTAGTTTGTGGGACCTGTTTATTCTTGGTTTCCTAGGGGGATTGATTGCGCTTTTGACGCCATGCGTTTTCCCAATGATTCCTTTGACTGTGAGTTTCTTTACCAAGAGCGCAGGGCAAAGCAGAAAGAAGGGTGTTATTAATGCCGCGATCTATGGCGGTTTCATCTTCGGGATTTATCTTCTATTGAGTTTGCCTTTCCATATTTTCACTTCGATAGATGAAAATATTTTGAATAATATTTCTACGAATGTTCCATTGAACATCGCATTCTTCGTGATCTTCATCGTTTTTGCAATTTCGTTTTTTGGATATTTTGAAATCACGTTGCCTTCTTCATTGGCCAACAAAATGGACAATGCATCGAATGTTGGTGGGCTCGTAGGTTCATTCTTCATGGCGTTAACTCTAGCTATTGTTTCTTTCTCTTGCACAGGTCCAATCTTGGGTTCTCTGCTTGCTGGTTCATTATCCAATGATGGAGGGGCTATCCAACTTACCGCAGGTATGGGGGGATTTGGTCTTGCGCTCGGAATTCCATTTGCTGTATTTGCTGCATTCCCTGGTATGTTAAAGTCACTTCCAAAATCAGGTGGATGGTTGAATTCAGTGAAAGTTGTTTTGGGTTTTGTGGAAGTAGCTCTCGCTTTGAAATTCTTCTCACAAGCGGATTTGGTAGCTCACTGGAATATTTTGAAATATGAATTGTTCCTCGGATTGTGGATTGTAATCGCTATTCTAACTGGATTGTATGTTTTCGGATTTATCAAATTCCCGCACGACAGCCCGATCAAAAAGCGTGGGTGGTTCCGTCTTAGTTTCGGAGCGTTGTTCATCGCCTTTGGTGTTTATCTAGCAACTGGATTCACATACAACGAGAAATACGACACCTTCAATTCGCTTTCATTGTTAAGTGGTCTTGCGCCTCCAGTGGGTTATTCATGGACATATCACAAGGATTGTCCGCATAATTTGGATTGTGAGCACGACTATCTTGCAGCTTTGGAGCGCTCGAAAAGAGAAGGGAAACCTTTGTTCTTGGACTTTACTGGTTATGCATGCGTGAACTGCCGTAAAATGGAAGAACACGTTTGGATCAAACCAGAAGTTTTGAGCAAATTGGAAAAGAATTTCATTGTGGTGTCTCTTTACGTGGACGATAGAAAAGAACTACCAGCTGAATTACAAGAGGTGTATACATCAATGAAAACAGGGAAGACGAAGGAAATCAAAACTTATGGCGACCGTTGGTCAGCGTTCCAAATCGAGACCTTCAATAGCAATTCTCAGCCTTGGTATTGTATTGTTTCACCTGATGAGAAATTGCTCAATAAACCTGTTGGCTATACTCCCGATTCTGACGAATATGTAAAGTGGTTGGATTGCGGTATTAAGGCGTTTGAAAGCCAAAAATAAACCTATCAACATTCGATAGTTACAGTTTGGTTTTTTGGGCCGCGAGTTGTCACTTTTTTTTAGTTTCTTCGTAATATATTTATGAAGGGGACAATTCGCTTTTCAGCATTCTTAATTCTTGCTTTGTTTGCCATCAATTCCGTGGCCCAGAAGACTATTGTCTCGGGTAGAGTAATTGATGCCGATACCAAGGAAGCACTGATGTTTGCGCCAGTTTTTTTTCTTGGCACAAAGTCGGGCGCTGTTACCGATGAGAATGGAAACTACCGCATCGAAACATACTACAGTAGCGACTCTCTGCGCTGCACGAATGTGGGCTACCAAGCACAAACTGTTAAAATTAAACAGGGTACTACGACAGTTGTCAATTTCGAATTGAAGCTTGCTGGTGATCTGAAAGAAATTATTATCAAGCCTGAAGAAGGTCCCAATCCTGCCATCGCCCTCGTAAAAAATATTCTTCGAAATAAAAAGATTAACAACCGCGAAAAGTTAGAATCATACGAGTACGAGACCTATAACAAGGTTGAGTTTGACTTGAATAATATTACCCAGGAATTCCAAGACCGAAAGATTTTCCAACCTTTCGAATTCGTTTTTGCGGGAGTTGACACAACACAAGAAAAGGCTTATTTGCCAGTGTTCATGACAGAATCCTTGTCTGATCACTATTTCAGGAAAAGTCCCCGTGTCGAGAAAGAGGTTATTAAAGCTACCAAAGTAAGTGGTGTCGAGAATGAAAGTATCAACCAGTTTTTGGGGGATATGTATCAGAACGTAAATATTTACGATAACGAGATTGTCGCTTTTCAAAAGAGCTTTACTAGTCCGATTTCAGCTTACTGTCTTGGTTTTTATGATTATGATTTGATTGACAGCGCATGGATTGACGGCAAGTGGTGTTACAAATTGCAATTCTTTCCTCGCAGAAAACAGGAGCTTCTTTTCTTTGGTGAAATGTGGGTGAATGACTCGACCTACGCGATTAAAAGCATTGAAGCGACAATTGCAGAAGGGGCGAACATCAACTGGATTAAAGAATTCAGTGTAAAGCAGGAATTCAATGAGGTAGAAGACGAAGTGTGGATGATCACGAAAGACGAGCTTTTGATTGATTTTAATATCAGTGATAAGAAGATGGGGGTATACGGTCGAAAGACTGCGACCTATCGAAAATTCGTTATCAATAAACCGAGAGATCCCAAGTTTTATTCGGGTATTACAGATATTGTCGTCAATGAAGATGCCTCCGATAAGAGTGAGGAGTTTTGGGAAGAATCGCGGCACATAGAGCTTTCAGCTGATGAAATGAGGATCTACCACATGGTGGATACCTTGAAGAATTTGCCTCAATTCAAAACGGTAGCGAATATCATTTCTCTCTTTGTATCGGGTTACAAAGTGATTGGCAAATTCGAGCTCGGTCCTTATTATACTTTTTATAGTTTCAATCCTGTTGAAGGAAATCGCGTTCGTCTAGGCGGCAGAACGAGTAATGATTTCAGTAAGAAAATTATGCTCGATGGCTATCTTGCTTATGGTATGCGCGACGAGCGTTTTAAATACGGCGGCGGCTTTATTTACATGCTAAATAAGAACCCTCGAATGGCAGTGGGCGCCAGTGCCAAGCGGGATATGGAACAGCTCGGACAAGCCTCCGGGGCATTCCGCGAGGACAACGTTTTGAGTTCGTTGTTCAGAAGAAATCCGGCGAATAAATTGACCGACGTTACTGAACTCGAAGGATATCTTGAAAGAGAATGGCTTTACGGTTTAACCAATAAATTGATCTTTACCCATCGCGTATTGAAGCCCGCTGGCGATAAGTATCGCTATGTGCGCTTCGAGCCAGATCTTACTGCAGAGCAGCAAGTCAATTATCTTATCACTTCTGAAGTGACCTTGTATACCCGTTTTGCATACAAAGAGAAATTTGTTTACGGAGAGTTTGAGCGTGTGAGTTTGGGTACAAATTACCCAGCTCTTGAAATTAGCTACAGTTACGGTATGCCACGTGTGCTTGGTGCCGAGTTTGAGTACCAACGTTTGATCATGCGTGTGCAAGACAAAATGCGTTTTGGTCCGTTTGGATATGTTGATGCAACAGTAGAAGCGGGTCGAATCTTTGGTCATTTGCCTTATCCATTGCTCATGCTTCACCAAGGAAATGAGACATTCTTCTACGATGAAAGCTCATACAACACCATGAATTACTTCGAATTTGTGAGTGATAAATGGGTGAGTGTTTGGGCTACCTACCACGCTGAAGGTCTTGTGTTGAACAAGATTCCTGTTATGCGTCGTTTGAAATGGCGTGAGGTAGTTAGTGCAAAAGCACTGGTTGGCGGTTATGATGAAGCCAATGATCAAATCTTGTCTCGAGATTTTAATTACGATGGCCAACCAGATATTTATACTCTTACGAAGCCTTACGTAGAGGCGGCTTTGGGAGTGGAGAATATTTTCAAAGTACTTCGCGTTGATGCATTGTGGCGCTTATCATATCTCGATCACGAGAATATCGTGAAGTTCGGATTGCGCGCTACGTTCCAAGTGAATTTCTAAGTATTATCTTATCTTCGCACAATGAAGCTTCGTGCAGAAAACATTGTCAAAAAATATGGTCAGCGAACTGTAGTTCGTGGAGTTTCTTTTGACGTTAATCAAGGTGAAATAGTGGGATTGCTTGGACCTAATGGTGCTGGTAAAACCACGAGCTTCTACATGGTTGTTGGTTTGATTAAACCAAATGAAGGCCAGATTCTTCTCGACGATCAAGATATTACTGCTGAACCTATGTATCGCCGAGCGCAGATTGGTGTGGGGTATTTGCCTCAAGAAGCATCCGTGTTTAGAACGCTTTCTGTTGAAGATAATATCAAGGCGGTGCTTGAAATGACGAAGCTCACTAAGAAGGAGCAGTCAATCAAACTAGAAATGTTGCTTGATGAATTCGGTCTTACACCGAAGAGAACATTTATCGGCAATCACCTTTCTGGAGGGGAAAGAAGAAGAACGGAGATTGCACGCGCACTCGCTACAGATCCAAAGTTTATTCTTCTTGATGAACCTTTCGCAGGTGTCGATCCTATTGCTGTAGAGGATATTCAGCGCATTGTGGAGCAATTGAAATTGAAAAATATCGGGATTCTAATTACCGATCATAATGTGCAGGAGACTTTGAGTATCACCGATCGTGCGTATTTGCTTTATGATGGTTCTATCTTGAAATCAGGGACAGCAGAAGAATTAGCAGCCGATGAAACGGTACGTAAAGTCTATCTAGGTCAGAACTTTGAGCTTCGCCGAACAAAGGTGTTGTAAACTATTACTACTCTTTGATTTTCTATTTCAGAGAATTAGTTGTAAATTGTTTTCTGTAAGCTAACAATTACTGCATTCTACATGAAATTTCGGATCGATAATAAGATTGTCTTTGCGCTTGTCGTTTCCGTGGCACTGTTTGGTCTGTACGCTATTTTTAATTCTACCCGCAATCAATCCAATCTCAAATTAAGCGAACATCTTGAGCGCACGAATATTTTGATGCGTGATTTGGAGAATCTGCACCATGATATTGAGCGAATGGATGTGGGAGTAGAGGAGTATTCTTATCATCAATTCAAAGAAGCTTTAGATCGATTTAGAAGGGATAGTACCGAAACGGCAGCCATTATAGAGCGACTCAACTCCTACGGCAGATCGCATGTTGAATTTTCTGATTCAATTTTTCAAATCACTCAGCATTATGAGATTTGGATGAATAACGCGGCGGCTATTATGAATAGAGTCAACGATTCTGTCCCTGTTACCAAGATCCAGAAGATGTCTCCTGAAATGTCGAAGACCATTCTACAGCTCGCTTCCACGGGGATTTTAAGTTTGGAGGAAATGGGAAGAGCAAGTTTGCGTGCAACGGAGGAATCGCAACAACGACTTTCTAGTTCTACTTATAAGCTGAACATACTATTTTCACTTCTATGCATTGTAATTGTGATTGCGGTATTCGTGCTTCTCCAAAGAGAATCGAATAAGCGCCATCAACTAGAGGATAAGTTGAAGGATTATAATCAAATACTGCACGCTGAATTACAGGAAAAGACGAAGGAATTGTCCGTCGTTTTTGATCGAATCACAGATGGTTATTTTATTCTGAATAAAGAAGGAAAGTGCTCATACGTGAATGCGCAGGGAGCAATGATTTTAGGAAGAACAAAAGAAGAAATTCTTGGAAAATCCTATACAGAATTATACAAGCCAGAGGTTGAATTGACGGCCTCTTTAAAGTTTCCTTCTGTCATGCAATCCAAGCTGAATTCGCATCATCTTGTTTTTGATTTATTATCTCAAAAATGGCTTGATTTGTATTCTTATCCTTTTGATAATGGGATGTCGATTTTCATGCGTGATGTGACGGAAATTCAACAGTCAAAAGAGAATTTAATTCGTTCAAATGAGAAGTTCAAAGTAGTCAATGAGCAGCTTCGAAATCTCTCGGAATATCTGCAAAAGGCTCGAGAAGAAGAACGCACATTCATTGCCCGAGAAATTCATGATGAGTTGGGGCAAATATTGACTGGAATCAAACTTGATTTATCGTGGATTAAAACAAAATCTCCTCAACTGGCGGAGGAGCTCTCTACACGATTAATAGCGGCAATAGATTTGACGAATGTGGCAATTAATTCTGTGAAAAGAATCGCTACAAGCCTACGCCCAGTGGTGTTGGATGATTTTGGACTTACCGCTGCTATTGAGTGGCTTTGTCTTCAGTTTAATCAGAAAAACAATATTACACTTGACCTGAAATTGGAAACAGGTGATCAGATATTTCCAAAAGATTTGAGTACCACTGTTTTCAGAATATGTCAAGAAGCTTTGACGAATATTTCAAGACATAGCAACGCAACACATGTGAGTGTAGAAATGAAAGTTGAAAACGAAAAACTGCACTTGATTATTCGTGATAATGGCATAGGTTTGAAAACGGAAATGAAAGCGGGTTCATTAGGAATTATAGGTATGCGCGAAAGAGCGGAATCACTTGGTGGCGAACTTGAAATTGCGACCAATGAAACGAATGGTGTAACACTAGAATTAAGGGTTCCTTATGATGAAGATTCTAATAGCTGATGACCATGCCCTTCTTCGCAAGGGACTAATCAGAATATTACAAGACAGATACGTAGATGCTTCTATTTATGAGGCTTCTGGTGAGCATGATATTTTTCCCCTATTAAGATCCATCCAATTTGATTTTATAATATTGGATATTTCGATGCCCGGAAGAGGTGGAGTAGATATTCTCAAGGATATTAGATCAATGGGATTGAAAGTTCCTGTATTGATCTTAAGCATGCATCCCGAGGAGCAATATGCAGTTAGAGTTTTGAAATCAGGCGCTTCTGGCTATCTCAATAAAGACAGCGCCCCTGAACTACTCATTGAAGCTATTGAAACCATATTACTAGGAAAGAAATTTATTAGCCAATTAGTGAGTCAGCAGCTAGCTGCGGATGCATTTACAAATACCACAACAATTAAACATGAATTGTTGTCGGATAGAGAAATGCAAGTTCTTGTTGCAATCGCCTCTGGAAAAGCTACAGGAGAAATCGCAGAGGAACTTTCTTTGAGTGTAAATACGATTAGTACTTATCGAGCTAGAGTTCTTGAAAAGCTAGAATTAACTAGCAATGCGGCTTTAGCGCGCTATGCAATCGAAAATCACTTGATTTAAAGATATCTCTTTGTAAATGGTTTAAGTCCTATTACTAGTACATCATCGGTTTGTGGATTTGTACCTCTCCAATCTTTGTAAACCTCTTCCATAATTTTCCCTTGATGTCCAGTCTGAAAATGTCCAATTCGCTCCAGTAATTGATTGAAGTTGGCCTTCATGAATTTCTTTTCGTTTGGACCTCCAAATTGTGAATAGTATCCGTCTGTTGTCAAATAGAGCGTGTCGTCTGGACTTAACTCAATTTCCAGGGAAACAGGAATTTTTGATTTAATCGAGAACCCTCTTGCGGAAATATTGACGTTTGTTGATTTGTGCTCTACTATTCGCCCTAAGCAATTTCGCACGTACAAAGATCTAGAGGAGCCACAGTATTTTACTTTTTTGGTTGATTCATCAATAGTGATAATTCCGATGTCGATACCATCACTCAAATTGGATTCTTCTGCGCCTTGACCTAGGATAGTATGAAATCCGCGTAACAGGTGTTCGGTTATTTGTGCTGGGTCGGTTATTTCTTTATCAGCAACAATTTTATCTAAGAGATTACTGGTAACAATACTAATAAGGGCCCCCGGAACACCATGTCCGGTGCAGTCTGCAAGCACGATCACTTTTGTGTTTTGGCTGTAATAAAACCAAAGAAAATCTCCGCTTACAATGTCTTTTGGTTGAGAAAAAATGAATGAATCTGGAAAAATTAATTTGAATGTGTCGTGCTTCGGTAAGATTGCATTTTGAATTCTTCCGGCATAGAGAAGACTGTCGGTGATGTCTTTGTGTGCTTCTTCAAGTTTGGCGGAAAGCTTGGTTTTTGTTTCGTTTTCAATCTTCAATGCATCATTTAGAAATGAAAGTTGTTCCGTGCGCTCTTGAACTTTTTTATCTAAAAATTCCTTTTTAACAGTGATATCATTTCGAATTGAAAGAAAGCCATCAATAATTCCATCTTCATTGATCATGGGGAGAACAGTATTGTCAACCCAATAGTAACTGCCGTCTTTCGCGCGATTTTTGATCTCTCCTTTCCATGGATTGCCCGCTAGAATGGTTGTCCAAAGGTCTTTGAAAAATTCTCTAGGATGGTGTTTTGAATTTACGAGACTGTGAGTATTTCCTACTAGTTCTTCAAGCGTGTACTGAGACACCTCACAAAATTTTTCATTCGCATAGATAATCACACCCGACGGGTCTGTCATTGAAACGAGATTGTGCGAGTTGATAGCGTTGGCGCTATATGATAAATATTTTAAAAGAACCGTCGGTTCAATAGGTTTGGAAGAGTGCGCCGTCAACTGCCTCAATACCCTGCTACTCTTATTTAATGCGTCTTTCATCGTACCAATTTTTGAATCTTTGATATAAATGGTTGTAGATTATCTAACCCCGTAGTTTTATCTAAATAATAATGTGCTCCTAATTTTAAACAGATGTCGTTGTATTCTTGATCAGCCATACTCGTCAACATGATCGTCACCATTTGAGGGTGATTGTTGCGGATGTAGCGCAACAAGTCAATGCCTTGTTGTTCCGGCAACTGCACGTCTATCAATACAACATCTGGTACTTTATTGGTGATTTCGAAAAGCGCGTTTCTGGCGTCCATTGAATATCCCATGACATGAACACCATCCATCTCATTAAAAAGATTTTGGATACGCTTTGCTAATAGGACGGAATCGTCGACAATTAGGATTTTTAAATCGCGTTGTAGTGTATCGGACATAAGCTAGGTTGTACGATACAAATAACCCCCGAGAACGGGGGCTACGAAATACTTGAAATCATGATGTTATTGTAGTCGAATCGACCACAAGCTAGTCTTGAATCTCTACCCAATCACCGTGAGATTTAATCAAATCAATAAGCTCATCAACGGCGTTTTCCTCAGGCACATTCTTCTTGACTACTTCTTTCTCCTTATATAATGTGATTTTGCCAGGACCCGTGCCTACGTAGCCATAGTCGGCGTCGGCCATTTCGCCTGGGCCATTAACAATGCAACCCATAATGCCGATTTTCACACCTTTTAGATGCGATGTACGAGAGCGGATTTTTGCAGTTGTTTCTTGTAAATCAAATAGAGTACGTCCACAACTTGGACAAGAAATATATTCTGTTTTGGAAATGCGCATACGAGCGGCTTGCAAAATTCCGAATGCTGTGCTATTGACCTTGAGCATTGGAATTTCAAATGCTGAAATCATTGCGCCGTCGCCTAGTCCATCTATTAATAATGCTCCTTGATCAGTAGCACTATAGAGCATGAAGGCATCTTCTTCTAAAGAAGAATAAGAGGTGTAATTAATTACGGGCAGCTCACATTTTTCATTGATGAGTCTGAAATAGGCTGCACGTCTATCCGCCACACCATGGGCGTTTTTACTATCTAATAACAAAACTAGATTAGGCGTTGACTTGATCTCATGAATTAATTCATGCGTCAATTCCTTTGCTTCTAGTTTTAAGAAATTCATTTTTAGTGAACGGTTATCTCCCGATTTCCAAGAATTGATGGTATGAAGAGGGTAACAACGTTCGCGATCTGAAACACTTGACCAAACTTCTGAATCGTAGATGAGTCCTAGTGTTCCTGGGATTTCGAAATCCACCTTTTTTGTTCCACAATAGATATAATCACAAGCAGTGTCTGTGATATTCCATTTATCTAATGGAACAGAATAATTGTAGCCAACAGCGAAAAATGAAGCTGGAGTGATTTCCGATTTATTGCTGTAGTCAGCGATTACGCGAGGAACATTTTTTCCGCCGATATTTTCCACAGCATGACTGTGGCGGCGTTCATGTTCGTAAGGATTAATTGGACATGGCTCTTCAGCGATTTCCTCATGCCCTGCGCGGTTTTCGTAGCGTTCTGCTAGCATGCGAGCAACAGGAATTTCCGCTTCAGGTTCTTCTGTTAATGACACACGAATGGTGTCGCCAATACCATCTTCCAAAAGTGTTCCTATTCCAACAGCAGATTTAATTCGACCATCTTCACCGTCACCCGCTTCGGTAACACCGAGGTGGAGTGGGTAGTTCATGTCGTTTTTGAGCATCTCATTTACGAGAAGTCTATAGGCTTGCACCATGACTTGCGCGTTGGATGCTTTCATGGAAATAACGATTTCGTGGTAATCATTATCTCTACAAATTCTCAAGAATTCCATGGCACTTTCTACCATGCCCTGAGGCGTGTCGCCGTAGCGAGACAGAATGCGATCGCTTAGTGAACCGTGGTTGGTTCCGATGCGCATTGCGGTTTTATTCTTTTTACATAAAAGAACAAGCGGAGTGAATCGCTCTCGAATGCGATTCAACTCCGCTTGATAACTTTCGTCGGTATAATCGATCTCTTCAAACTTCTTCTTGTCGGCGTAGTTGCCAGGATTGACGCGTACTTTCTCCACTATTCCTGCAGCTATTTCTGCCGCATTAGGAGTGAAGTGAATGTCTGCGACAAGAGGAGCGTTGTATCCTTTTTCTACAAGTCCTTTCTTGATTAGTGCAAGATTTTCTGCTTCTTTCTTGCTTGGAGCTGTGATTCTCACGAGCTCACAACCAGCGTCAATCATACGAATACTTTGTTCGATGGTACCATCAGTATTCATGGTATCGGTGGTGGTCATGCTTTGCAGGCGAATTGGATTATCGCCACCAAAGCCCACGGTGCCGACCATTACCTCACGGGTTTTGAATCGACGGTAGGAGAAGAGACTAGTGCAGTACAAGTGAAATGTAGAATGAATTTTATTATTTACCCAAGTCAAAACGACGATTAACCTCGTTCCAATTGATCACATTGAAAAACGCTCCAATGTAGTCAGGACGGCGGTTTTGGTAGTTTAGGTAGTATGCATGTTCCCATACATCAAGACCAAGAATTGGGAATCCAGTGCAACCAACACCTGGCATCAATGGATTGTCTTGGTTTGGTGTAGAGCAAACTTCAACTTTTCCACCAGGGTGAACGCAAAGCCACGCCCAGCCTGAACCGAAACGCGTTGTAGCAGCCTTTGTGAATTCAGTTTTGAAGTTTTCGTAAGAACCGAAAGCCGCGTTAATAGCGTCAGCCACAGCACCTGTAGGTTCGCCGCCACCGTTTGGTGACATTACTTCCCAAAAAAGGTTATGATTGTAAAAACCACCACCATTGTTGCGCACTGCAGGTTTGTCCATTCCCTTAACAAGAATCTCTTCAATCGTAAGGTTCTCTAGGTCTGTACCAGCAATAGCTGCGTTCAAATTGTTAGTGTAAGCTGCATGATGCTTATCGTGATGAATTTCCATCGTGCGAGCATCAATATGGGGCTCCAAAGCATCGAATGCGTAAGGAAGCGGAGATAATGTGAAAGCCATAATATTTATATTTATTGAGCAAAGATAGTGACCGACGACCGACGACCGACGACTAGTGACTGGTGACTGGTGACTGGTGACGAGTGACTGGTTACTGGTTACTGGTTACTGGTTGCTGGTTGCTGGTTACTGGGGGAAAAACAGTTTTCTCGATTTTTTGTTCGTTAGTGCTTGTGATTGCTTTCGCAATCTGGCTCGTACTCCGTACTTCGTACTTCGCACATCATCCATCATCCATAGCGAAGCGAATCCCTCATCCATCCATCAACCATCAGACATCAAACCTCAAACATCCGCGAAGCGGGCACGGTTGATAACTCGGGCAAAATGTTGAAAGCGCTGGTGTGCAAAAGCTGTTAATATGAAGATATATTTGTGCCAAATTGCACGTTTCAGAGAAATGCCTGTAAATCAGGAATTTTGAACAATCGTCAGGAGAAGTTAACTACAAGAAACCAACGCTCATGGGCCTTTTCAGTTTCCTTACACAGGAAATAGCTATTGACCTCGGTACCGCGAATACCATCATCATCCAGAACGACAAGGTCGTAGTGGATGAACCATCGATTATCGCGCGAGATCGTGCAACCGGACGTACAGTGGCCGTAGGCCGCGCAGCGCAACAGATGCATGGTAAGACACACGAGAATATCAAGACCATTCGTCCTCTGAAGGACGGTGTAATCGCAGACTTTCACGCAGCTGAAGATATGATTAAGGGAATGATCAAGATGATCAATCGCAGTAAAGGTGTTTTTCAACCTTCACTGCGAATGGTGATTTGTATCCCTTCCGGAATCACTGAAGTGGAGAAACGTGCCGTGCAAGATTCTGCAGAACACGCCGGAGCGAAGGAAGTATTCCTCATCCACGAACCTATGGCTGCCGCTATCGGTATCGGAATCGACGTGGAAGAACCAATGGGTAACATGGTAATCGACATCGGAGGTGGTACTTCCGAAATCGCTGTTATCGCCCTTGGTGGTATCGTTACAGATAAAAATATTCGCGTAGCTGGTGATGAACTAACTCAGGATATCGAAGAATATATGCGCCGTCAACACAACATCTTGATCGGCGAACGCACAGCGGAACAAATCAAAATTGAAGTGGGTGCAGCTCTACCAGAACTCGATAACCCACCAGCGGACTACAGTGTTCGTGGTCGTGACTTGATGACTGGTATTCCGAAAGAAATTTCAGTTTCTTATTCTGAAATCGCTCACGCATTGGACAAATCAATTTCTAAAATTGAAGAAGCCATCATGAGCTGTTTGGAAAATACACCACCAGAG
>JBJOKO010000003.1:0-22951 GCA_046046035.1 Bacteroidota bacterium
TAAAGTTCAGCTCTTGCATCAAAACATATCTCCATACCTCGGGGCTATTTCAAAACAAGAAATCGAAACTATAATCACTGAATCAAAAATCGATGCAATTCATGTTGAGCAAGAAAAAATATCAAAAGAAGAAGCACGTTTATTAATGAGTAAGAGGCTGTCTGAATTTAAAACTAGAGATACCGCTCGAAAATGGGAAGCTGTAAATGACTCTCTTGATGATATACCGCCAATTCAACCCAGACAAATCACAATTACAAATTGCAGTTCAATTGGATCATCCTTGAATTGCACCTCATTTTGATTGACAAAAGGACTTAGCTAAAGCCAAAATAAAAAAGGCCACAAGATTTAACATGTGGCCTTTTTGAATTAAAGAGATAGTTTCTTCTCGTTCAAGCATTGTTCGGCTTGTTTTAGGAGATCGTTATTTTCAGTGATCATTTGAATTGAACGAGCGGCTTGATGATAGACACTCATCGGAAACTTGCCTTCAAAGTGAATATCCCGTTCGATCTTGTGGCCATTGGGACTGATGTAACCCGTGATATCTGGCATGCTGATGTAACCAAGCTCAGGAAAACCGTGACCCATATCGCACAGACCAAAGGCGGTTTCTTCATCGACAATTTCACTGACAAGCCATGTTGTATTCGCATCGGGTGTAAACCATTTAACGATTGGTGCATGGTCTTGATCCGTGTTTTCAGGAAGACCATTTTTAACGAGCAATTCATATTGGTTTTGGGTATAAAGTGACATGTTTTCATCCTTTCATGTATGAGAAAGAAAAGAGCGTCAATAAATGACGCTCTTGTAAGAGGGTTTAGGCTTCTGTGTTTTCTTTTGGTGGGAAAGCGACAAGACGCAAATCATTGATGATGATGTTTAGTCCTTTTCCTTTTTTGTGTGCAAAGGCGGCACCGATGCGTTGGTTGTTGCCTTCTTCATCTTTCGAGAAAATGTAGAAAGCGGGTTTTACTTTTGATTGTGTTGTATCGTTAGTCATTTGAGTTCTCCTTTTTTGGTTGAATTACCCTTTCGGGCGACGGGTTGAATAGCTCAGGGATCATGGCGCGAAGTCCACTTCAAAATTGGGGGAAACCATTTGGGGGAACCGATTTTGTGGTTGACTTCGAACAAGCCAGAGCCATGACATCAATCCCGTATAGTGGCCGAATGGAATTCAGACATGGAGAATCAGAAATGTATTTTGCAACTCAATAAAAACAGTAACAATTATCCAATATTAAAGATGATGAATGGCATATCGTTTGACAAATGAAGAAGACTGACAAACGTTTTGTCATGTTAAAAATCAATTGCAAAATGGCACAAAAGCCTAATCCCAATTTCCCCAGTACAACTGGCAAACCATCAGGCGGTAACAGAGGAAACAACCCTCCCAAACCAACACCACCCAAACCAAGCACGCCTAAAAAATAGGATTGCTTGAGTTGACACATTGAACACCCCTTGAGCTTACTCAAGGGGTGTTAAGTTTAGAACTGATAGCTATATAAATGTTCTACGGCTTTCTGTGCATGACTTGCAGCCGAGAAGATAAACTTCTTGTCATTCTTCAAGACTTCAAGCCAGTTTTGAATGTAAGCAGCGTGATCAGGACGAAGTTCTGGTTCTATGCCTAAATCTGCTGCCAAGAAGCATGAGCCAAGTTCGGCCACTAGCTCTTCTTTCGCATAGCCTTGGTCGCCCCATTTGAGGCGGCCAAAGTCACGATCAAGACGTGTCTTGTGCTTTGTCCAATGAGTCATTTCATGAGCAAGTGTGGCGTAGTATTCCGTTGACCCATGAAAGCTTTCAAAGGGAGGCATTTCAACTTTGTCCGCGAGAGTTCGATAACAAGCTTGAGTGCCTGTATAAATTTCAGCCTTGGTATTAGCAAAGAAGCGTTCAATCTCAGCATTGCGTTCTTCTTTGTTTAGGATAGTTGGTTCAACAATCTGATAATACTTCTCAGGAAGACCTTCGATCTGTGAAACGTTAAACACGTTATAGCTCTTTAGGAAGGGTATTACGCGAGTTTGAAGTTGTCCTGCCTCGTCTGGCTCATCCTTGGTGAACTTATCGGCGTAAACGACCTGTGTGGCCTTTTCACCTTTACGGACGGTTCCTTTCATAGCCAAGGCCTGTTTGAAGGTCATCCAATAGGGCGAACCATAGCCTTTCTCTGCGGCTGTTGCCCAAAGCACAAGGATGTTGATTCCTGTGTAAGGATCATTGTTCCAACGAAGCGGTTGCATGACATTTCCTGCCATGTGTTCAGCACTCCAAGGCTTGCGCCATGTGAGTTCACCTTTCTCAAGGTCATCAATGATCTTGTTAGTTATAGACGTGTAAATATCATTTGTAGTTGTTGGTTTAGTCTCAGTCGTCATGATTGCTCCTTTTGTGATGGTTGAGACACCTGTTCACCCGTGCGAATAGACAGACGGGTCAACAAGAATTTTGGTTCGCGAGGAATCCCGTTTATGGGAGGGGAAAATTATTGTTGATGCGGATGGTGCGCGCGGTAAGGTTTCTCAATAATCACTGCCAAAAGGAGTTCTGATCTGTAGCTAAACCAATTGCCACCATCCTTACACACTGACAACTACAATGGCTTCAATCCTTGTGAATTCATGTGCCAAGCGTTGACATCTTTGAACTCGGCATAAAGCCCATTCATTGGACGATGTGTCATACCTTCTTGGGTCTTTGCAAAGGCAGAAAGCCGTTCAATGGCTTGAGCACCTGCTTTGTCGTTGTCCATGAAGGATTTGAGGGAAGTATAGCCATAGTTCTTTAGATAGGCTAATCCACGTTCTATACATGAAAGAGAATTCAAGATGAGTGAATCACCTTCGAGTTTTCCGTCTTTAGACAGTGATGCTAGTGAGAGAAAATCAAAGAAGCCTTCAAAGACATTGATCTCCGCAGGTTTGAATGATCGCCCACGAATAAACGATACTCCTTTAGGAGAGATGCACGCTTTGAAATTCGGATTACGAAGTTCCCATCCCCGATCTTCATTCTTGAAGCCAATCGCATAGAAACTGTTCTTTGTTTCTTTGTTGTAAACACGCAATTGACGAGTGTATTTGCATGCAACAAGCTTCGTTATCCCTCGTTCAGAGAAGTATCGTAAAAGGCCACGGTGATCAAACTCTGTATTTTCTCGAATGACTAGAGCGGGATGAGGTTTATCCTTAACGGAAGGTCTTGATATCTTAGTCGGTTGATAGCTTCCCGTCATATTTCGCATCCATCTTAGGGCATCTGCTGTGGTATGATCTTCACCACAACTCTTCAAGTAGTGCATTACTAGGTGCAGGACATCGCCACCTGTACCAATCCCGAAATCATACCATTCATTTGTTTCGTGATTGACATGTAGGCTGGGATTGTCTTCGCTACGAAAGACAGAAAAGTAGAATTGTTGTTTTCCTTTTCGAGGGGCTGATCGAGAGTTAAGTATTTCGAGGACGCGCGAAATCGGCACCTCAAGCGCTTGGCTGACGTTCATTAAGTTTCTCCAAATTGTAAGGTGGATTAGTTGCTCAAAAAAGAGAGCGTGCTTAAGCGTGATTGTCGCCAAAGATGAATTTATCCAAATCCGCTTTTCGATAGCGAACGGCTCTTCCAACTTTGATTGGCTTTAGATCATATCGCTTTGTACAATCCCAAACGGCGAGTGTATCAGGAGATACACCAAGGTACTTGGCGGCACATTTACGTGTTAATAGTGGTTCGAAATTGTCTTCTGACATGCTTTGTTTCCTTTCCTTGCTGTAGTAATACGAATCAGTGAAAGGTGTTTGTATCGAATTAGCTCGGTTAATTTCAAACAAAATCTTTATTCGTAAATGCAGATTAATGAAGAATAAGAAACAAGCATACAACGGTATGCCTATTCACCTCTAGATTGTTTTAGAAGTCCGTTCACTTCATTCAGATTACGATGACGCAGGAATATATGGAAGTAGGCTTCAAGTCCTTGTTTCATCTCGAATTCGGTCCGAGCGATAATAATCGAAGAGTTCGCTTTTTCGAGTGTTGATTCGGAAATCTGAACTGGGATATTAGTGATGAAAAGTACTTGCTTCTTTTCTTCTTTTGAGTTCGCCATCATCTTGAGATTGTTTTCGACCAATTCTCTATAGATAGCGCCCTCACTTGAAAAAAAAGGAATGATAGTTAAGTTCGATTTCACATTCTGAGAGTGTTTGTATGATAGGTAGATGTGCTTTCGTTTGTGCTCAAAATTGTATTGATTATTTACGATCTGAATATTCGAAAGCGCTATTCTAGAATGTTCAATGTAAGCCTTCTTTTGAGCCTCGTGATATAGATCATGAAAAGAGGAATTAATAAACTTCGCGAATCGGAATAGGTAGGCATATATCAAAAAAAGGTTTATCCCAACGAACCACCAAAGTGCAACTTGTCCTTTACTCAATTCAATATCCGATGACATCAAAATGCATACGGTTGAAACAGCGTAGATTTCAAAATAGACATCTGTTCTCAGTTCTGAAATATCAATGCCTTCTTGATCTTTATTTTCTTCTAAAAAATTTTCTAGGTTGATGATGGAATAATTGATGTGTTTTTTTCCTTCAGGTTTACTAATTAAGAACTCTGAAATTTTTAAAAACTCACCCAAATCCTTTGCAGGGTTAAAGGCACGCGATATAAACTGCACGGCCAAGTTTAAGAGTGTTTGAGCAAAAAAAGACCATAGAAGAAACCACCAAATAATAAAAAATAAAACCCATTTGATTGCTTCACCAGAAAACTGCCAAAAACTGAATTCGTCCTTCAAGATATTCTCAACAACATCGTGACTTGGGTAAATGACTTCGAAAGTTACGCCTGTGAGAATGAGCTTGAGAAGTAGTAAAATAAGACGCTCAACTTTTTGTGGTTCTTCGGTGAAGAGTTCAATTAGTTTATTCATAGGGAGTTTTGGTTTAGCCTCTATCACGCCAAAGTCATGCCATTTTATGGATGTGGCATTGTTCCCTCATCTGCCATCGAGTGATATCCAATGTCTGTAATGACCAAATGATCGAGAACTGATATTTCAAGTAGTTTTCCCCCTGCCTTGAGTTTGGAGGTTAGATCGAAATCACTTTGACTTGGAATTAGATTACCCGAAGGATGGTTGTGAGCGAGTATGATTCCAGAAGCCTTTGCTTTCAGCGCAGTCGAGAAGATAATCTTTGGGTCAACAATACAAGTGGAAACCCCGCCTTGAGCAATGTGAGAGATTCCCATGCAGGCGTTGTTTCTATCAAGTAATAACACTTTGAACTCCTCAAGCAATTCTATCTTATTGTGATCCCAGCTTTGAATGAGAAGGTTGTAGGCATCATTGGATGTTTTCACTATTGGTCGGTCTGCCTTTTTAAGCTTGTTGCGATAAATCAGCTCGACTTCAGTAATGGTGAATAGGTTGAGAGTATTCGCTTGCATATCGTTCTCCAAAAACTGAATGACCTACCATTCATAAGAAGAGGGCGACAAGAATTTTCCTGAATAGGGGGGCAAGAATAATGATAGTTAATATGGCTTGTTTTGAGACGAGATAATAAGCCTAAGTTCTCAAACTTTTTG
Organism: Bacteroidota bacterium; assembly: GCA_046046035.1. Classification (GTDB taxonomy): domain Bacteria; phylum Bacteroidota; class Bacteroidia; order Flavobacteriales_D; family Sanyastnellaceae; genus JAIXWP01. The sequence goes on from JBJOKO010000003.1 coordinate 5,620, forward strand.
ACATGCGAATCATATTTGTCTCGACATGCCGAATCGACTTTGATAGAGTTTAACTGAGGCCTAAAATCAGTTGGGGCAAAATCGGGGCAATGAAAAAAATAACAGATCAAAAAGTGAATTTAAGTATTGGAGCGGGCGAAGGGGTTCGAACCCTCGACTTCCACCTTGGCAATCCATTCCATATCACATTAATGGTGCTTAATAGAACTTATCAATTACTTGATTTCAGTTATTTATTTCACTTAGGTCATAAACCGAATTATACCCAAATTGACAGGCTGTGGGGCAACAGTGGGGCAACGACCCTGACACTCACCCTACTTCTAATCAAGTCAATGAAAGGTGTACCATGTCAAACGACAAAAAACTAATTTTCACTATCCAATCTCTTCAAAATTTACCCCTTCCTGATAAAGGGTTTCAGACATACAGAGACGCTAAAAGCCCTTACCTTCAAATTTACGTGACCTCGAAAGGGTCAAAGACATTCTTTGTCCGAAAGGCTATTAAAGGGCAGAATAGACGGGTCAAGATTGGCCTCTTCCCTGCGGTTAGTATTGAGCAAGCCCGAAAGCAATCTCTAGTTCTAGTGGGCTTGGTTAGCTCTGGACAAGACCCTCATCTTGAAAAGCAGAAAGAGAGGCTTGACAAACTGACCTTCGGAGAACACTTCCATGATTACATGGAACGCTACAGCAAGATTCATAAGAAAACGTGGAAGTACGATCAGGTTGAAATTGAACGCCTCTGTAGCGGATGGTTCAATCGTAGACTATCAGACATAACTAAGAATGATGTTCAGCGTCTTCACGAAAGGATTGGAAAGCAAAACGGGCGCGTTCAAGCCAACACAATCGTTAGAAGGCTAAGCAGTATATTCAATAAAGCGATCCTATGGGGCTGGGATGGTAAAAACCCAGTAACGGGAATTCAGAAGTTCAAAGAGAAGAGCAGGGACAGATTCATTCAGCCCCATGAGATGCGATATATCCTGAAACATCTTGAACAAGAACCAAACGAAACCTTTCGGGATTTCTTTTGGATTCTACTCATGACTGGAATGCGAAAAACCAACACACTGCAAATGCGTTGGGATCAGATTAATTGGGAGATAAAAGAATGGCGCATTCCTGATAGTAAGAACGGAGAACCGATCTATGTTCACCTTGTAGACAAAGCGTATGAACTGCTCAAGAAACGCAAAAATTTAGTAAGAAGCCCTTGGGTGTTCGCCCAAGATGACAACCCAAGGGAACATATTTTTTCTCCTTGGAAGAACTGGAAGAATATTCTCGCAAGTGCGACACTAGAGTATTGGAATGAAGACCCTACAACGAAAGAATGGCTCGATCAAAAGATGTGTTTTTTCCGCAGCTATGTGTCGGAGAAAGTTATTATTCCTCGGTTAATGAACATTGCAGAGGAAGAGGGCTTTGATCTTCCACCGCCATTCACAGATTTGCGCATTCATGATATCCGTAGAACATTCGGAAGCTATCAAGCTATGACGGGCGCAAGTCTCGCTATTATCGGGAAAACTCTTGGCCACAAATCGGTCAACTCAACAAAAATCTACGCACGTTTACACCTTGACCCCGTCAAAGATGCAGTGAATAAAGCTACAAGTTCAATACTGGGATATATATAAAAACACTATACTATTGAATGACGAAAACTAGAAATACATTTCGCATTCAAATTTTATTTCAAAACACCATTAATTAAACACTCTTTTTTAATGATCAAAAAAAATAATTCATCAAATTTGGAGATATAAAAAAAATTATTATGTTTGTTTTATGAAACTACTAAAAGCTATTGTATATCTTATTTGCTCCTTTCTTTTGATGGTGGCATGTTCCTTCTTGAGCAGTGGGTACCTAGATTTTTTCAATTTTGCTTTTCGCGGCTTTGTCTCTTTTATTTTGTTTTTCTCAATACCACTTGCATTAAAGAAACATGGAAGTTTTGAAACCTATAATATACTTGGGAGTATTCTACCTCCTGTTATATTTTTTCTAACAAGTATATGGATGGGAGATGGGATGAGTTTGTGGTATAAGCTCACATCATGGTTGCCGTTATTTGGATACGGAGTTGGGTTTCTTTTTGCAAGAATGAACTCAATGAAAAAATATGTAGTACTTATTCTAAGTTTAGTTATAGTAACCGTATTGCTTACCAAAGTAATCCCTTCGATATTTCACAACTCCATTTTTTCTACATTTTCTTCTCAAGTTGATATAGATGTAGATCCAAATAGATTTATTGGGATAAATTCAGATGGCGACACTTTGCGTGTAAAGGATTTGAACAGCGAATATACTGTATTGCATTATTGGTCTACTGCTTGTGGAGCTTGCAAATTAGAAATGATTGACTACGATAAGTTGCTGAGTGATGATTTAGGAAATGATATAGAGATTTACCCTATAAAAATCGATCTGGAGCGTGATAGTCCAAACGATTTTCTATACAATTTCGATTTCTCCGAGCAAAGAATAATACCACTTCATTGTACAAACGGTGAATCCAAGAGTTCGTTTTCAATTAAAACATTACCTACGAGTATTGTTATAAGAAATAAAAAACAAATTATTTCGATTGGTACGTTTCAGGAAGCTATAGAAAATATTTCATATCATAAATAATAACTTAAAAATCAAAAACAATGAAAACAAAGTTTCTAATCTTTTCGATTATCGTGGTGTTATTTGCATGTAGCAAAGAAAAAAGCATTGACACTAATAGCACGATAAATGAAATCGGACAAACAAAATCTGCCTCAGGCAATGTAACTTTCGAAGATTGGTTCGAAGAAAACAAATCTCGACTGAATGATGTGACATGGCAAGAGGTTGTGGCTTTTAGTGACATAGACATACAAAGAGAAATCTTCAGATGTGTGCCCACAGCAACAAAGGTAAATATATGGAAGGGAAAATATGATGCATTTCTTAACATACCAGACTTGTCATCTGATCAAAGGAATTTTATTATTGAATTAAACAATACGCTATCTGTCCAAATGTTCGAGACAAGTGATAGAAATGCTTTGCACACTCAATTGGAGACAATTCGTAGTAGAGGGGCTGTACTTTTCGATGAGGATAATTTATTTCGTCTATTGGCAGATTTGAATAACCCAGCAAGTTTGTCCAATGGAGGAAGCCCAACTCGAGGAGGCGGATTAGCATGCACCTGCAGTAAAACCAGCGATTGGTGTTCCGGTGGAGGTGTTCAAATAGACGCCTCTTGTTCTGCGGAATGCTCAGATGGAAAGACAGGATGTGGAACTTTATTTTTATACGACTGCAATGGACGTTGTAAACTCAACTAGTTTAGAACAAAGCTTAAGTGACGAACTATGCATATAGTATAAAAATGCGATTCTATTTTATTACAGAGGAACAGGTGCTATTCAGCACCTGTTCCTGTTTTAAGCACCACTTGCATAGACCAAAACAATAGAAATTATGATATTATTTCAGGAATACTTAATTCCTGGAAACTTAAAAGGTTTGCGATTTCATGAATTGAAAAGGACTTTCGGAAGTTACCAAGCTCTTGTGAGATTGAGTTTAGCAGTTATTGGTCGGAGTATTAGACACAAGTTAATCAACAATGATCTACTCCCGCCTAAATGTTGAGACGGTGAAAAGTGCAGCTGATAAAGCAGTAAGTTTACTAGGGATGTGAATAATGGAATTGGTGACACTTCAGAATACCTGTTCAATGAAACTGTGAATTTCATCTGACTAATCCTTTTGCCGTCAGGTCTTTAACTTTAAAGATCATTCGATTAAGGGATCCGTTGGCAAAAAATCACATGAATCAGTCGTTTAGGAGCTACAAGGAACACTGGTATTTAGTTGACAATACTTCAAACTCTACTATTATTTATTTGACGCACTAACAATCTAACTAACAAGGATGGCATGCGTGGAGCTAATTCATATTTGTCTTACTGCTGGATACTTAATAACTGGTTTCACCAATATAAATCAGGAATTACGAACCGCCCCAATCAACAGGATGATATGGGCTTCAAACCCATCAAAAGCAATGATACTATTTGCAATGTTGATTTGGCCAATAATTGCGTTGAAAAAAGGCTCTATATATAACCCAGAAAGAAAATATAGAATCCAAGCACTATTAAATAATCTTATAACTATCTGCTTACAGTGGTTTGGAACAGCAGGTATTATTTGGGGTTGCTTTACAGTTGTCACAATTTTCATTGACATCCTATGGCTTCAGATTTTGTTGACGATTATTTTCCTTTTTCTTACTAACGGCATATTACTACCGTTGATAATGTTGCCCTATACAATAGTCATGATGGTTGTAAGTCCGATTATTGCTATTACCACGCATTTTCTTGCATCGGTAATTGATTTTATTCTACCAAAAGGAAAATAGATACAGAGAGGATTTCTAGCGCTACTGAGTATTAGATGAAATCAGTAATCTATAAAAACTTCAATTTAAAGATAATACTTCAAGATTAGTACACTAAAAAGAACTCATGGGCAGAAAACCAATTATAAATGGCCTCAAAATGACACCATCGCCTTCGCCATCCAAGCAAGAATGCCTTTTTGAATGAACCGTTATTTCTCGAAAAATTGAATTACTATGCAACGAACCTTTTCTAATGAACTTGTTTGAGCGTATGATAATTTTTCATTGTAGGTTCGTAAACTGTGATTAAAATTTCATCCATGCTTCCAGAATATCCCCCAATTATAAGCAATATAGGGGTATTACATTGAGCAGTTTTAGTGACTGATATTTGTGCTAGTGATTCCAAATCTGTTGAGCTTGGATTGCAGCTTCCATAAGGATGGCTATGCCACTCCCCAATGTAATAATGACCATCTTTCCAATGTTTCAGCAGTAAATTCTTCAGTCCTTTTATACCTCTATAAAACCATGTTTGTCCAGATTTGGAATCTTGATTAATACTGGTGTGCTCGACGATTGCAGCCATTAACTCGTTTTGATATCTACCAATTAAAATGCCACCACATTCATTTGGAAGCATTCCTATTGCGGTAGTCTTCATTTCCAATAAAACTTCATCACTCAGCTGCACTTCAAACTTATGATCTCGAAAAATATGAAGCATGTTTTTTTCCATTAAGTAAGAGGAATTATTTGGAAACTATTTTCTTTTTGTGATAGCATGGAAAACATGTACTTTTTTGCCTTGGCCGCGGCAATCATGACATGTTCAACACCACCTTCTAGAACAGGATTCCAGCATCCGAGTCCTTCTCTTACAACATTAATGTTCTTTAATTTCAATTCGCAATTGGAGTATTTATCCATAAATTGATAATAAGGGAAACCAAATTCAAATGAACAAAAAGCAATAAGCGATTCGAAATCCTGAGTCATTGAAAAACTATAAATTGGAATCTCTCGTTTCCAATTAAATTGAGATAAAGCATATAAGGTTGAATCCATACCTGTGCAATCAATAACTATATCGGAGTTTGAAATAAAATTTTCGGCTTCAATTGAAACTTTGGGGAACTTACTGTCAAACGGTATAGCAAGTATATCTGGAAAAATGGAGTTCAAATAATCAGCCATTGCAATTGCTTTGTTAAATCCCAAATATTTCATGTTGAGTGAATGCCGACTCAAATTACCTATTGATAAATCTTGTTCATCAAACAAATAAATATTGGTGAGTCCAGAACGGCACAGTAACTCTGCAATTGCACTTCCCAAGGAACCAACTCCAATCAGAGTAATTTTATAATTTGTGACATCCTTAGACCTAACCTTAATTACCTCAGCCGACCAATTTTCAGTTTTAGCATACTCAACCAAGTTATTCGAAGTCATAAATTGCTTATCATGAATTTTGCATCCTAATTGATTAGGCCTAAAACCCTTTATGAAAGTGTTAGAATTTGCAAAATTGAGGTTGGATATACAAATCCAAAAATACTGCGAAGACAAATCACCAATATTTTGACAAATCGGAAATCCCAAAATCAAAAGAGGCTTTTGACCTTGAGATCGCGTGAGTTTTCCGAATTTACTCACGAATTCGTCAAGATTAAATTCGTGACAATTTTCGATTACAACCTTTAGTAGCTCGGAGAAAGTATTAGGAAGCCGCCATTCTTCTACTACGGGAATTTTGTCTAATCTTAGAAACATTCCTTTTAAAACACTTTTGTCAGCAGTGTTTAGTGCCCATTCGTAATTCAATAAATCAATCCCATGACAATCTGAGAAATTTTCAATCAAAAATTGACCACTTTCAATTTCATAGTAGTGAACAAATCCTATATTTGGACTAGTATTGCACCATTTTTCCCATGTGGAACTATTTTCTTGGAATGCTACTACGGTTAACTTATTTGTTCTTGGAAGAGGTGGCAATTCAAAATAGTCTCCATCATTAAGTAGTTCACCTTTTGAGGCCGAAATAAGCCACTCCTTTGTTCGCTTAAGATAGTACTCCAATTTTTTTGTCGCACTTTCAGGAGACAAGTAGAATGGATCTCGTCCCAAAGAGAATCCCGGGTTTTCCAGACACAACTTGCCATTTCGGTATTGATTGTTCTCCTTAACATCTAGATTGTAATCTTGATGTGGAAATGTTGTGGTAATTCCCTTCTTTTTTGTTGGATAAATCTTGACTTCACTAAATGGATAATAACTGTCGAAAACTGCTATCCAATTCGTTAAAAGAGGAATATTCTTATTGGAAGATTCATTGAGTTGTATTGAAAATCTAATAGAAAACAAGCCCTTTGTCCCGAGGTCTTGAATAGGATACACTTGGAAGCTTGAATCAAGGTCAAGGCTTTCAAAGGCGTTTAAAATAGATTTGGAGACCATTAAATTCACTTTTTTTAAGCAAACCTCTGAGGCGGTGGGGAAGCTGGCTTGGATGGCTCTATAAAACCTGAACTTGGTTTGGGAAACTCACCTCCGAAGATATCAAACCATTTTTTTGAGCTAAGATCTTTGTCTGTTTCATTCAACGCTATTCTGGCTTGATCTGATAATTCTGAAATTGCCTCTAAAAAGTCCTTGAACTCGGAAAAACTGACGCGCTTCAATACATTATGCTCGGGAACTCCGTGGTCAGAAAGTATAGGTAATTGAGCAAGTTGAATGTAGGGCGAGAACTCGAGTTTGGCTTTTTCTAGTGCTTTAGTAAAGCCCTCCGCAAGAGAAGTAACACCATCAGGACAACAATACCCTATGATGTGTTCTAGAGGGTAGCCTTTGGGATACTTTGGTAATGTATCCGAATTTATTTGACGCCACCATTTGATTGCACGAACGATGTTTGTATAGTGTCCATTTGTTCGTTTATTCTTTTGACTAGTCCAATCAATTTGAGCAATTGGATGAGTCCTTGTCCATTTTTCGACCGAACGATCTGGTAATAAAATTGGATGACTTTTCCAGTCCTTGTTTTTTGGATTTTCAATGAAACCTACTTTAGATACATCACCTGCCCAAGATTCATTCAAAAGCCACTCAGGTTCTTCTCCAACAGTATCATCCGAGCTGATTGATTTTGATCCATAAAAAGCTTCATAAAGCCTTAGATTTTGCAAAGAAGGTAACGCTGTTACAACAATATCCATGTCTACGTAACCAAGTTCAATTGCCAGAGATCGGTCTTGTGGCTTCCATTTTCCTTTGTAGTATTTATTTAAAAAAGGATGAAACAACTTAAGAGCTTCAGAAGCCGATGTTACATTTGAATCAATTCGAGTTACAACTACGATATCGACATCTGGACGTTTATCGCCTTGCGGTTTTATATCCGTGGATCGGCGTATGCTCCCTTGCAAAAAAGTATTAATGATGATTTCTTTCAAATCTGGGTCATTTAAGAGTCTTTCTCGAAGAGTTTTGTGACCAAGCCTCCAAGCCTCCTTTTGTGGGTTAGAAGGGGTGATGTTCGAAATAAATGTTTTGAATTGAGATGAGTTGTCCATGATTAGCTTTCTAATGTTAGTGATTTGTGATATATTTTGTCTGCTTCGAAATCAAACTCATAAAGAATACATTTACCTAAAGCGCTTGCAGATTGTCCAAAATAGAACATAAACGAAGATGGGCATGCAGCAAACACATGAATAACTTTTGAATGCCCACTTGATCGAACGAATCGTACTATTTGATCAACAATTGAAATTGAATGTTCACCACCACCAATAAAAACGGAGGATTCTCCATTCTTGGGGCGTATAGAAATTTTGTTGGCCACTATCATTCCACTTTTAGTAATGTATGAATTTACATGATGCGATACATTGTGGGTAATTGATATTTCAAGCACTAAGTCGCCTTCAGTTCCGAAATACTGATCATCACATTCAACTTCACCGCCTTTGCTGTTATCATTGGAAGACCAATATTGAATCGATCTCCCCTTTTGATATAAAATTACTTCACGACCGGACTTTGAGTTAAGGTGATATCCCAAAAGAGCTGAAAGTGAAAGATGAGTGTCTAAAATCAAATTGAACTTTTGAAATTGGAGGGCAATACTTTCTGTGAATGATTGTATTTGCGGTTTAATAACAGATTGCCAATCATCCACATTCTTAATGTAACGCTGGCTGAATAGGTGTACCAAAGATAACGTTGAAGATTCTGGTATTGAAAACTCCACTGGTGCAAAGCCACTAAAACTTTTTATCCAAACTGCTGGAATTATTTTCGAAGACATTTTGCTCTCAATCTTAAGACCTTCCTTTTCAAGTGCCTCTATTAACTCGGAACGATCAAATGATTTCACATCTCTTTTTCGCCATGCAGCATATATTGCATCTAGTCTGAAATCTGAATGAGAAGCATCATGAAAATTACAGTTCAGTGAATTAAAACCTCGTATCAATTCTCCCTTCAAGTCATCTAAACTATCTCGCTGTTCTTGAATTGAAAAGTTTCTCAATATCGGAGTAAGTTGGTCATTACTTGTCAAACAAAGATGTTCTCTCCAACATTTTCTCACCTTTCCCATCTTGCTATTATCAGTCTTGCTATTAAAAAGCACTTCCAGTTTCAGCGATCTGTTGTCTGCTCTTATGAGCTCTCGTATTTCGTCCCCTGTTTTTGCTCTAGCGTTTGTCAAGAAAATAAAACTCGTTTCATCATCGCACTTTGCTACTCCATCTTTAAGCTTTTCTAACAAAGAAAAAGATGTGGCGTGTATAAAGTCAGCCTTTGTCAAATCATCATATCCAAAAACATGTCCTAAATCCGTATGCCATTTTACTTGTATATATTGTCTTGAAATTCTGCTCGAACTTATATCGGATGGAATAGAAGGCGAGAAGTGTACTACAACATCATCGAAAGACTTAATATCGTCTGATTCAAATTCTACTCTTACGATATTATTGCTTTCTTGAAGCATTAACAATGCAAATCTCCAGAAGATTCTTCCCTGATAAATGTCTCCGCCATTACGCGCATCAATTGCTCTTGCCATTAAGCTTCCTTATTTTCAACAATATTAACTTCTTCCTGAGTGAGTTCGTAAAGTTTATAAACTAATTGGTCAATTTCTGCCTCTAATTTGGCGGTATCTACCTTTATTTTTTCCTTCTTTAGACTCAGTATTTCACTTACAATTGATTCAAGTATGTTAGTTCGAGCAATTGGTAGCTGAGAAACGTATACAGGTTTGTATTCAAAATAGCCGTTCTGCTTGGTAGAAGCGATGTTTTTAAGGTAGAAATCAATTAATTTGGAGTTTAACAAACCAAGTAAATTTAAGTCTGTGCTTGGAATAATACAGGTTTTATCATTACTGAAATTTCCATCTGTATCAAATGCATATGATGCATCTCGAACAATTGCTGGAACGATTATTTTACTTTTTTCAAATTCCATGAAATAATCTACGGCATCTTGAATTTCATACCATTTGTATTGTCCTGATTTACGCCCTGACCAGTCGCCTTTATAATCCTTGGGTTTTGGTTCAAGCATTTCTTTGAAGCTTAGAAGATAGTTTTGAATGGCTGGGTATAACTCAATCCTTATCCCTCTTCGCGTAAAAATTAAAAACTTTTCTGGTGAAGGAGTTTGATATCTTTTTATTTCTCGACCAGCCAAAAATGGTTTTATTATTTCTGCACTTTTTGGATCTTCCAAGATTAATCTATCACGAATATCTTGACTGATTACAAACGCTTGGTTATATCCTGTTTTTATGCCGTAAAATATTCCGCCATCAACGTATCTTGAAAGGGGGATTCCTTTGGATTTTATTTTGGACATCAGGGTTTGGACGTCCGATTTTGATATTGACCAACCTTCAGGTGTCAGATTTTTTGCAACAACTCCGATGCTATTCTCTTTTAGATGCCCTTCTAAATTACTGGAAAACTTAAGTGTTTTCACGTTACAAGCATTAAAGACCTCTTTAGGTTTGCTTTTCTTCAAATGAAGTATGTTAGGATAAGTCGAAACTTCTTCGAATACCGGTAAGTCACCAAAATCTATCAACCAAGAAATTTCATGGCTAGCCACGAATTCTCTGAGTTTTGTTCCGTATCCTGCTCGCATCCATTTATTCGGAATGATGAAAGAAAATTCTCCATTTTGTTTTAGAACAGCAATTGCCAATTCTACGAAGTAGACAAAAAGATCAGCCATCCCCATACCTGTCCTTTGAAATGCTGATAATAAGTAGGGTTTTAATTCCGCAAATTCCTCATGTCTTATGTAAGGAGGATTTCCTATAACCACATCGAAGCCTACAAAATCACCGTCATTGTTCAAAACTTCAGGGAATTCAAAACGCCACTCAAACGCATTTTCGTATATCTTATTTGCTTTGATTTCTTCAATTTCAGCTTCTAATTTCTTGGTATTCTCTGTTAGTTGTTTTATTTTTTTATCCCACTCGTTTTTTTCTCTCTTGCCCATTTCGAAGAGCTGACCCTGATTTGTCATCTTCAATAATTCGCCACTCAATTTTCTTAATCTAATCATTTTGGGATCATTCAATGAAATTTCACTTCTGAAATCCAATTTTATACTGGAAATCAGACGCTCCATTTCTCTTTTTTGATCTTTGCTTTCCGCATTGCGGTAGGTATCAACCGCTATTTTATAGGCCTCTATCGATTGTTTACTCTTCTTCAAAGCTTGACGCAGGTCGGAATCAATTGCAAACCTGCTCACCAAAGAGTTGCCGCATTTGATGTTGATATCAATATTCGGGAGTGTTTCGAGTTCTCTTGAGTTTTTATAATAAGCATTCTTCAATAGTTCAATCCAAAGGCGTAAACGGCAAATTTTTACGGAATTCGAATTGATATCAACGCCAAAAAGACAATTCTCTATGATATTCTGTTTCTCATGAAAGAGAGTTTCTTGAACACGTTGACTTTCTTTACTGCTGGGATTGTATTCGAATAATTCTCCTTCCTCATCTGTTACAATAAGTTCATCATTCACGACTTCGACTTGATATTCTTTTAGTCTCTTCCCTTCACGGTCTTGTAAGATTTTTAAGTCGTTTTTAACTGCAATCATCTCATTCAAAGCGGAGACTAAGAAATGGCCAGAGCCTACCGCGGGGTCGCAGATTTTTATACTATCAACAATCCTGTTTGCCTCGTTTCTCTCCTCAATTTTGTCATACAATTCTTCGATAGTTGAGCAACTCCAGCCTTTTACTTCATTGAACTTTTGGACAACGGCTTTTCGAATTGTCTCACTGCACATGTACATTGTAATGAATCCCGGAGTGAAGAAGGAGCCGTCCTTGTATCCGTTGATTTTCTCGAAAATCAAACCTAGAACAGAGGCATTGATCAATGTTTTATTGTCTTCTTGAATTTCCTCCGATCCTTCGCTGCTGAAGTCGTAAGCATTCAAAAACTCAAAAAGATATTCTAATGTAGAAAGACTACCAATTCGCTTTTTGCCCGTTTGGTCTTTTAGAACAGTTTGAGAGTATACAGGTATTGGCTTATCATCTTTAAGATTGCTAATGAATAGGGTTATCTGTTCAATATCCGTTGGCTCGAAAAGCGATGAATTGAGATAAGGCACTTTTTCAAATGCTTTTCGAATATCTTCTCCTCGGTCATCATGCTTTCGCGCTAAGACTTGAAAGAATAAACTGTTTAGGTCGTCATAATTCTTAATCATGTTAAGATTCAAGAACGCAAATGACTTGTCACCCTTGTGGTAGGTTATAAGCTGTGCTTCCAGCAACTTCAGGAACAAGATGCGATTAATCCAAGTAATCGACAGTTCTAAAGCAAGTGAGAATAAACGTTCATCCTTTGTAGATCCAAATTGATTTGGCTTGTCGATTCTACTCAGCTTCTCTAGGGTATCTAACTGAACAATAGTATTTTCAAGTAAAGTGCCTGTATGTCTTTCTCCAGACTTATTTCGATCGATTAGCTTCTTCCCTCCAACTTTGGTTTCAGTCAACCCGATAATATGAAGCAGCTCGCCGTAGAATCGTTTATCCAAGCTATTGCTGTCATTGGCAAAAGGAAGTTTTAGCAGGTGTTCTGGAGATAGGAGTTTGAACAAAGCGATAAGTGCATTATCGTCGGCTTTATTCTCATTTCTTAATAGCTTCTGAAATGACTGGAAATTAAAGTGAGCGAATTCAATCTCAGATTTGACATTATTGATAAAGGGCTCAGCGATCTGCTTGTAGAAAAAGTCCGTCTTTGTATCTGCTAAGCGTCCACCCTCAAAATCATTGAACTGCTTTACAAGATTCTTATTTTGAGCAAATAGTCTTTCAAAAATACTTGCATCAAAAATGAACCATTCATTGATGTTAGTGACTATCAAGTGTTTTACTTCAAGATTCTTGTGTACAATTCGCTCTCTGAGATAGTAAAGAACTAATTCTTGAAATCCTTTTGCATTAAGATTTTCAACGGAAACCATTTCAGCCTTATTGGTTGGTTTTTTGGCTTCAATGATCACCCCAACTGAAGTAGTTGCATTTTGTCCGTTGTGAATTACAAGATCATTCCTACCTTTTGTATTGATAAAGTGCTGTCCCTCGTAATAGGTCTTTTTGAGAAAGTCTGAAACTAAGTTCTTATGAAACTCTTCGCTTTCCTTTTCATTGCAGCTGTCCAGTAAAGCAATCAAGTTTCGTTTAAATATCTCGATATTACTTCTATTCGGCTTTACCTTTAAGTAGGCCTTATTAAGTGCTTTACGCGGTGAAAGGGGCTTAATAGTCATCAAATATTAATCAATCAATTAGTGAGTACAAGGTATGACGATTTGCTTTATCTAGTGCGGCAACATCACTTCAAGATTACACCACCTTTTGTTGATTCTCTACCCATTAAATGAACATAACAGATTCTCGATTAGACCACCCCCCTGAAATTGGAGCATATTGAAAGTACATAGTACAGTGATAGGATGCGTTTGCGTGCAAATGGTGTGCAAACGGGAATAAAAAAAGGGTTACAGTTTCCTGTAACCCTTGCCATTACTGGCTCCCCAGCCTGGACTCGAACCAGGGACCCCATGATTAACAGTCATGTGCTCTAACCAGCTGAGCTACTAGGGAATTTAAGCAGAACATGATTCTGTTTAAATTACCATTTCACTTCAGCTTCTTGCCATTAGACAAGATAAAACACCGATTTCATGGTGGGGATGTCAAAAACTCTTTCCTTTTCCGTTCAAAAGGGGTGCAATATTACGAGGAAGTTCTCAATCCTGCAATATCTTTGCAAAAAAAATTTTAAAATGAACCTTATTGCCGTTGGTACTGTGGCTTTCGACTCGATCGAAACTCCATTCGCGAAACAAGACCGTGTTATCGGTGGAGCTGCTACTTACATTACTCTTGCTGCTTCTCACTTCATCAAAAACTCAGGCCTAGTCTCTGTTGTAGGCGATGACTTCCCTCAAGAATTTCTTGATGAGATGACAAAAAGAGGTATCGACCAAAAAGGTTTGCAAATCAAACAAGGCGAAAAATCCTTCTTCTGGGCTGGAAAATATCATTACGATCTAAACTCTCGCGATACTCTTATTACAGACCTAAACGTTTTGGCGTCGTTCAATCCTATTCTTCCAACTGAATACACTGAGTGCGACTTTCTTATGCTAGGAAACCTTGCGCCAGCTGTTCAAATGCAGGTTATCGAGCAACTTCCAAACCGTCCGAAATTGGTAGTATTGGATACGATGAACTTCTGGATGGACTCTGCATGGGATGATTTGATGAAGGTTATCGGTAAAATCGATGTCCTTACCATCAATGATGAAGAGGCTCGCCAACTTGCCAAAGAATACTCACTTGTTAAAGCGGCTCGTAAGATCCTTGCAATGGGTCCGAAATACTTGATCATCAAAAAAGGCGAGCACGGTGCTCTTCTTTTTGACTCTCACAATATCTTCTTTGCTCCAGCTCTTCCACTTGAAGAAGTAGCTGATCCAACAGGCGCAGGCGACACATTCGCTGGTGGCTTCATTGGTTACCTTGCACAAACACAAAATATTTCTTTCGAAAACATGAAGCGTGCGGTAATCGTAGGTTCTGCAATGGCTTCATTCACTTGCGAAAAATTCGGTCCAGCTCGTCTTCTTGAATTGACTCACGAAGAAATCACTGACCGCATCGAACAATTCGTTGCTCTTACTGAGTTCGAAATAGAATTTTAATATTTGATTCATCCCCCTCATCTTGCGATGAGGGGGAAATCTTCTTCTCTATGAAAAGTGATATCGAAATACCATCAGCTGATGGCGTGAGCATCGCATTTGTTCCTGAAAAAGACAAAACAGGCAAACGCATCTATTCTGTAGGCGTGCTCAACATGAGAAATAATCCCATTTCTCAAGTTATCATAAATGCTAAAGGTTCTGGTCGCATTAAAGGTGTGGAGAAACACACCGATAGCATTCGATTCATGATTCAAGATCTTCCTGTTGGTGCTTTCAAAGCATTTGAAATTCTTGTTCGAAATTCAACCGAACTCACCAACGAATACCGCATCAGTTTTTTTGAAAATGGAATTCTCTACGACAAAAAAGTAACAGTACCACCGAAGTATGTTTCACTTCAAAAGAAACAACTCATCGCATCGATAGGTAAGCCGGGTGTGATAGCGGAATAAGTAGTTGGTAATAAGTAGTAGGTGGTAGGTAATAAGTAATTCACTTGCTCGAGTTCCCCTTTACTTCAACTTAGAAAAATCATAAGGATATTTGACCTCTAGATGGTCGGAATAAGAAATTTTACAGGTATCCTTATAAAAAGATAATACCTCGTATTTCCAAACAGGTTTTGGGTCATTCATGAACATAGACTCTCGCCAAGCCTTTAATTGGGCATGTGTCGGCGGACTATATCGCCATTCATGATAACGCGAATCGCTCATTCCCAAAGTTGTGTAACCACGCCATTTAAACTCCTTGAGCTCTCCTTCCCAACCGGGTTTGCGCCAAAGACATGTATCTGGGAATGCGTATTGATCTCGGTAATTTCTGGGTACACAATACGGCTCTAATGAATTACATGCATCTAATGCCTTTTGAAGTTGGAATTTCACTGTATCAAATTCGAAATCTGGTCCTTTTTGTGAAGTGCCTCCGGGAGAGTAGAAAAATTGTCTTGATTTGTATAAAAAAGTATCTATCCTGCACAGTTCTTGTCTTGTGTAGCAAGTCAAATGTACTTCTTGGTAAGGATTATGAAACGGTTGGAAATAACCAGATTCCTTAATAAAAATAAATACTGTATCCCCAATCGCCATTGTCCTCAGAAAATTAACTTCCTCGGGATAGATCTTAGGTGGAGGCGCCGCTGGCTTTGGAGTTTGACGCACAACGCAGCCCACATAAAGCAAAACAATAGAAATTAATAAAAGAAAATAGTATTTCATAAATGCGTGTTTCCAGTCAATTCAAATATAATAAATACTGGTAGTAAGTGGTAAGTAATAGGTAGAAAGTAATAGGTTACCTACTACCTATTACTTACCACCTACTACCAACCACCAGCTACCAACTACCAGTTAACAGAAGCGCCCCCATTGCTGGAGGCGCTGCTGCTGAAAAAGCCTTCGCTCTAAAGCGAAAGAGTTCTATTATTTGAAAGGCACTAAGCTCAATCCTACTGTTACAGGATATACCTCTGGACCTTTGTCATCTTTAAACAATGAAGTCAATCCATAAGTCGCAAACAAGGTCAAGTTGCGGTATCCAATGCGTGCTGTAGCATCTAATGTTAGTGGTGAAAAGTTGAAGTCGTCTGAAACTTTCACTTTGTATTCTTTTCCCTCTGATTCAAATTTTTGCTTGTATTGGCTACCGATTTTCCAGCCTCCAATGATACCCGCAGCTACGTGGAACGTTCTTTCTGGGTCGTTGCTAGTATTAAATTCTAACAACAATGGAACTTGCAAATAGGTAGCGCGAAGCTTGTTCTTACTGTATTGAGCCACAGTATCAAGAACCGCAAAAGTTGAATCTGAATTGCTGAATAGCGCCACATTCTTATCAAATGAATAGCTATTGTATGCCAAGCTCACGCCTGTGATGATACCTGCATAATCCTTTACGATTCTGATCTTTTGCTCGAACAAATTGAATCTCCAGCTAAGTGAGTGTCTGTGATCCAACTCAATCCATTCGTCATTCGCAGGATACTTCATCTTGTTATCACTGTTAACCAAGAAGTTTACCCCTACATCCAAGCCACCCCAATGAGTGAGGTCGTATTTAGAAGGTCCTTTTGGCTCTTCAATCACATTTGACAAGCTGTCAACTGAATTGTCATTTGTTGTGTCAGGTTTACTGACAACCAGAATTTCTACCTCTCCAAGTGGGAAACGTGCAGTATCTGACTTGGCTTCATTCTGTGCATTCATAGCAAATGCTCCTAGCATTACTGTGAAAATGAGTGCAATCTTTTTCATATGGTTTGTTTTATTGGTTTGCATGTGTTTGTGTGTCTTCTGAACATAGGGCGAACACCACTCAAAAAAAGTTACAATACCCACCAAAAAAAATTCCATTCACCTGCCAAATAAGACCATTGGTCTGATTTGTGATAAAAATATTTGAACCTTTCTTCACGAAATGCGACCTTTCGTGCAAAGAATGCGTCACGTATTATTTAGACGTGTAACTTTAATGCACTTACGGCGTCTTCTTATTGTACTCTATGCTACTTAAGCGAATCTTGATATACTTGTTTCTAGCGACTGCCTCATTAGGCAGCCCATTCCTCCTGCACGCGCAGAAGGAACCGCAAGTCGTTAAGTCAAAAGAGCTCGAAGGAACCGTAGAAGTTAGTTTCAAAATAGATGGC
>JBJOKO010000004.1:0-22526 GCA_046046035.1 Bacteroidota bacterium
TTCCAAATTGGCTGAACAACCGGTTTGAAAAAGTCCTGTTACATAGCTCTTTTATTCATCGCACTTCTGTGCTCCTCTTTAAGCGTATTACCAAAAAGAACAGTTGATCCTTGTGATAGCCCCGCATCATGGGGATTCTATGGTCATAAAAAGATCAACGAACTTGCCATCTATACTCTTCCCGAACAAATGTTCGGTTTCTATAAGAGTAATATGGATTTCCTCATCGAACATGCCGTAGATCCTGATAAAAGACGATATGGTGTAAAAGGTGAAGCAGAATGCCATTACATTGATATGGATCGCTACTGCTTTGACTCGGTTGGCTGTGACCCATTCAAAAATGTCCCTAAGCGCTGGTTTGATGCGGTAGAACAATTTGGCGAAGATTCATTGCGCGCGCATGGGATCGTTCCGTGGCATATTCAACTCATGGTTTCAAAACTAACCAAAGCATTTAAAGAAGAAAATCTAACCCGCATTCTCCACCTAAGCGCCGAACTAGGTCATTACATTGGAGATGCTCACGTGCCGCTGCATACTACAAGCAATTACAACGGACAAAAAACCAATCAACGAGGTATTCATGGTTTTTGGGAAAGCAGGCTTCCAGAACTTTACGACAATCAATATGACTTCTTTGTAGGCAAAGCAGACTATGTTGAAGATCCACTAGGACTTATTTGGCAAAAAGTAGAAGAAAGTTACCACGCAGTAGATTCTGTTCTCTCATTTGAGACTATTTTAAATGAGAAATATCCTAGTGACGCTAAGTATGCCTACGAGACGCGAGGACAGGCTCAAATGAAGGTCTATTCAGAAGAATACAGCAAGGAATACCATACAATGCTCCAAGGTCAAGTGGAGCGCAGAATGAGAAGCGCTGTTATAACTATTGGCAGTCTATGGTACACTGCTTGGGTAAATGCTGGTCAACCTGATTTATCTAAATTCATGGGAAATAACACTCAATCTATCGAACAGATGGATGAAATCGTCGACAAAGAGCAGAAACCCGATTCAGCGCGGGTTAGAGACCATGAATAAATCGCTATAATTAGGTATAAGGCACTCATTTTACTGTTTATACCGCAAAAAACGCAACCTATTATCTACAGAGTTCGTAATAGACCCCCGAACCCTAGAAACAATAGGAATGAAAAAAGTGATTTTAGTTTTATCTGTTGTATGTGCCTCTTTTACCACCTGGTCACAAACACCTCAAGTTCTCTTTTATGGCTACATCGAGGAGGGCAAATTCGAAACAGAAGAAGCGAATTCATCCTCGAAAGTTAAAGCTCCGACCAAATTATCCGATGTAACGATTTACGTCTATTCCGGAGATTCATTAATCAGTTCTGACAAAGCACGAGAAACAGGATTCTACGCGTCCATTCTAAACAGTGGATCTTTATATCGCATTGTTTTCGAAAAACAAGGATACTTCTGCAAGTGCTTCGAACTTGATTGTAGACAACTGCAATATCCAACAGACGAAAGTGCTGTTAAATGTCCAACAGACATAACACTTTTCAAAAAAGTGGACGACGCCGACTTATTGAATTTATGCAACATACCATTTGCTAAAGCATCATTTGACATGTCCCATACTAACCTGACGTGGGACATGGAGTACACTGCGCGAATCAAAGAGAAATTCTTTGATTTGGCGCAGCCGTACTATACCGCAATGAAATAAGCCTCGCGCTTCGCGCACGTGTGAAGTGTGAAGTTTGAAGTTTGAAGTTTGAAGTTTGAAGTTTGAAGTAAAAAAAATAAAAAAGCCCTGTAAACAAAGTTTACAGGGCTTTTTCTTTTATCTTATTTTTTCTTTCTTAACAGAAATCAAAAATCAAAAATCAAAAATCAAAAATCCGAAATCCGAAATTATTGCTTCACAAATTCCATATCGCTACGGAATCCATCGTAAGACAATGAAATGTGATAAACTCCTGCTGAAAGAGCAGATACATTCAATGACTGAATAGAACCTGCAGTAGCAGTTAATTTTTGTTCAGTTACTACACGACCAGTTGCATCTGTTACACGAACTACTGCGTTTGTCATGTTTGCTTTCGCAGAGAAATTCAATTGATCAACAACTGGATTAGGGTAGATAGAAAGACCAAGTGGATTAGCAGAAAGCTCATTGATACAAACAACGCTTGCAGATACCTCTACTCTTTAGCTTGTGCAATTCATTCCTTCTTTTTGGATTTTCCAATCGTAGAAATAATAGTAGTACTGTGCACCAAATGTTGAGTTGTAGATTTCACCAACAGTACCCAATGCATAAGGATAAACTACACCACCACTGTTTCTGTAAAGATTGTTTTCAGCACAACCAATTTGGTAGCCCTCACCTGCGGGGATATAGAAGTTAACATCAACTACTGTGCTACCAACTGGGAGATTAACCACCAATTCTTGAAGCAATGCTCCACCTGCATCAAACAATTGAATTGTTCTTTCACCTGCCACGCCATCAACTGAAGGCACTACACAAGTGAATTGCAATAGCGTGAAAGCTTCTGTAGCGTTGAAGAACAAACGTCCACCGCTGCTTGGCAATCCACCAGCACCAGTAACATCCAACTTACCACCAGTTTGTTGCTCACCGAAGTGATTTGTAGTAGACTGTACCCAATAAGAAATTGTATTTTCAAAGAATGGAGTTTCGAATGTCTCACCTGTTCCCAAAACTTCAGTTGAAGTCTCAGTAGCAAACCACTCTAGGTTATTACCAGTTGCAGTCAAAGTTGCTGTTCCTGCTTCACCGATAGTTACATCACTAGCTTCTGGAGCAGGAGCCGCAAGAACAGTTACATCAATAGTGTTACTTGAAAGTGGTGTTCCAGTGCACGCACCTTCAATGTTCACATGATATGTACCTGATTCAGTAACTTCAATGCTTTGAGCGCTTTGACCATTACTCCAGTTATAAGAAGCACCTACAGATGAAGAAAGAACTACGCTTCCACCTTGGCAGAAGAAAGTCTCACCCAATGCGCTAATCACTGGAGTTTCCTCTGTGATAACAGAAATATTTACATCATTAGAGATTGCTGCACAACCTGCTTCGTCAAATACGATTACAGAATAAGTACCATTGTTCGAAGCTTCAATTGATTGTGTAGTTGCACCGTTATTCCAAGAATAAGAAGTTCCTGCAGGTGCAGAAAGCGTAACGCTTTGACCTTCGCAGATTTCTGTATTACCATCTACCATAACAGAGATAGGATCAAGTAAACAACCTACCTCAAGAATATCGTGAGTAGTATTGATTGCTGGGTTCTCAATTGTTGTAACCATTCCACTTGGCCATTTAACAACCACAGACGTAATTTCATCAGCAGCACCAAGACCGAAGTGAGTAATCAAAGAAGAAGCTGGATCAAAACTTTCACCAGCGCGTACTTCACGAATTTGAATTCCCCAAGAACCATAAATCTCAACGCGAGCACCAACTGCGCTCTTGTTTGACATCAAACCTTCAAGGTTAAATTTCACCCAATTGTTGGCATTTGGCTGACCCTGATACATAGTATTTCCAGCTACTACATCCAAGAATCCGTCATTATTGAAGTCTCCAATACCACCTGAATTGAAAGCAAGACTTTCACCGGTGAAGGTACCATCGCCATTGTTCCAATACATTTCTGTAGACATTTCAGAGAAGATATCTACGAAACCATTGTTATCGAAGTCACCAGCATCGCAGTTCCAAGCGCCAAGATCGGATGCATTAATACCGCTACCAGCAATAATGTCTGTGAATGTTCCGTCACCGTTGTTTTCCATCAAGCGATTCGCCCAAGCGTGGTTAACAGTAAATGCGTCGAAATCTCCATCGTTATCGAAATCTTCAAAAACAGTAGCCCAACTTTGGTCACCATCGTTCATGTTTGCTTCTGGACCAACAGATGTAAATACACCGTCGCCATCATTTCTATAAAGAAGGTTTACACGTTGTGGATCACCAACTGGTGCACCACCGCGGCATTTCGTGATGTACAAATCGCTATCCCAGTCATTATCATAGTCGCACCAGATTGCAGCGTAGTTACCACCAACATCCAATGTATTAATCAATGAGAAATCGAGTTCTAGAACACCGTTTACGTTTCTGTAAGGGTGGCTTTGATCTACGTCATGGCAACAGAAAGAATCTAGGTTTCCGTCGTTGTCGATGTCGCAAAAAGTAGAACGTTGAGTGAAGATATACTCAGGAAATGCATCTTCTGTAAAAGAAGTTCCATCATCACTTGCATAAACAAATGATACTGCATTACCTGCACCAAGCAATAAGTCTGTATGACCATTTCCGTCAATATCAGCAGCGCAAATACTCCAAGATGGAAGATTCACAATTGACATACTTTGGAAGAATGGAGTAAATGATCCATCTGGATTTTGGTAATCGATGTAGATACCTGCTGAGGTAACACGAACGATATCGTCCAATCCGTCTTGGTTCATATCAGCTGCGCAATCCGCGTAGCTCGTTGCAGAAACAGGCTGAAGGCCTGCGGAAGTAGCTGTGAAAGTCACTTGTGCAACTGCGCTAACCGCAAAGCTGCAACCAGTAACAACCACAACAACCTGTCTCAAAAGCTTTGTAAAATTTGTCATAAGGTTATGGTATTTGGTTTCAAGATGCTATAATAATCAAATATCTCACTCATTCCAAGCGAATTGAATAGATATTCTTTGATTCTTAGTAGTATGATTAAGACTCACAAATCGTGACGGAAGTTGCAAAAAACAAAACGCCCCCTCGTCTTCGACGAGGGGGCGTTTGCCTCTTTATTTCTAAAGAATATTATTGCTTGATAAGCTTCATGATAGAAACGTTACCATCGATAGTCACATTTACATAGTAAACACCTGCTGCAACTTCAGAAAGGTTGATTGTCTCGATGCGAACACCGTTAACATTACCCAATTCTTTAGAAACAACTGTGCGACCTTGTGTATCAACTACAGTGTAGCTCAATTTGTCACCAGTCAAACCAGAAAGTGTAAGTACTACATTTTCACGTGTTGGATTTGGATTCAATGTAAGAGCAACTTGGTTTGAAAGTTCACCTACACCAGTGATGATAACATCAGAAGAGATAGATGCTTCGCAACCATTAGCGTCTGTTACAGTCAAGCTGTAAGTACCAGCGCTCAAACCAGTAAGATCTTCGTTTGGAGAAGTGAATCCACCTGTTCCAGTCCAATCATACTCATAAGAAGGAGTACCACCAGTAGCAGTTACGTTAATGAAACCACCATCAGCATCTTGACCACCAAATCCATCAACTACTACAGAAAGAGCTGAAGCTGGTCCAGAAATAGTAACGTTTTCAGAATATTCACATCCGTGGTCATCAGTAACTGTTACAGTATAAGAACCTGCTTCAACACCATTGAAAGTATTGCTTGGTTGGCTAAACGCACCAATGTTGTATGAATATGGCTCAGTACCACCTGTAGCAGAAATAACGATTGAACCTGTAGCATCACCGAAGCAATCTACGTCAGTTGTTGCAACAGAAGCTTCCAAAGCAGCTGGTTCGAAAATTTCAAATGCGTCTGCATATTCAACCATACAGTTATTCGCATCCAATACGAATACTGTGTAAGTTCCTACAGTTGCATTAGCAAAAAGAGGATCTGAAGTAAAATCAATTCCGTTTGTGCTGTAAGAATAACCACCAACACCGCCTTCAGCAACTACTTCGAAAGAAGCGTCAGTGTCACCAAAGCAAGAAATGTTGTTTACGTTAAAAGTTGCAGTAACTGGAGTTTGATCAACTACTTCAACTTCTACAGAAGAAGTACAACCATTAGCATCTTGTGCACAGATAGTGTAAATACCTGGAGCAAAAGGACCAAAGAAGTCTTGAGAAGTGTAATCACCTTCGCAACCAAATGCGTAGTTGATGAATCCTTCACCACCAGTAGCAGTAACAGTGATAGTAGCATCATCAGAACCTGTGCATGAAGCCAAGGTAACAACTGGCTCGATAACGATAGCGTCTGGACCAGCTACTTCGAATGAAATAGAAGCAGTACAGAAGTTAGCGTCACTTGCATAGATTGTATAAGAACCTGGAGTAAGTGTGTTCAATACAAGAGTTGAAGGACCACCTTCTAATTCGTACTCACCATCATCTTCCATGCTCCAGTCAACATCACCTGTTCCACCTGACCAAGTAAGAACTTGAACACCGTCAGCAGAATCAGAGCAACTAGCAAGTGCACTTGCACCTGTGAAAAGAGTCAAAGCAGAAGGCTCAGTGATAGAGAAAGATTCACTTGCTTGAGTGCAACCATTTTCATCAGTTGCTACGAAGTGATAGTCACCTGCCAAAAGACCACAATAGTCAGGAGATGGAAGTTCAATTAGGTTGCCAGACTCATCGAGCAAAGCTTCACCAGTTGACTCATCAACGATAGTAATAGTCAATGTGCCCCATCCACCAATAACACTAGAAAGCGCGCAACCATCGTTGTTGCCATTGCAAGTAATGTCTGTTGGAGTAACGGCATCAAAAATGATTGGGAACTCTTCAAGGAAAACCGAAGTAATTACTTCGCATGTTCCATAAATTCCACCTGGGTTGAAAATTTCATTATAGAATTTGCGATCAAGAGCTGAAATCTCGTAGATACCAGCACCAAGATTCATCATTGTTTCAACATCACCACTAACGAAAGGTTCGTCACCATTAAATGAATACTCAATCAAATCTTGAGCACCAGAAGCTTGGAAAGTTACTGAACCATCAGTTACACCGAAACAAGAAGGGTTTGTAAATTCAACAGTGCTAAACTCAAGAGTACATGGAAGCAAGCAAGAACCATCGTTGAAACCAGCGTTCATATCGTAGTTCAATGCAGCTGGATCAGTACATCCTGGTTCACCACATCCGCCTGTTCCAAAAGAAAGACCTGAATAAAGGACAGCTTCAGATGATCCTTCTGGAGTGCATTGAACGTTGAATGATCCGCAGATACTTCCTGTTGTAGTGATTTGAGCCAAAAGGACTTTCAAATCAGCACCTGCAACAGTATTCTCATAAGGAATTCCACCTACCGATGGAAGTGAGTTCCATGCACCACCGATAGTAGTATTCAAAAGAATATTACCATTTCCATATGGAGATGTATCGAATGAACTTGAGCGCCAAGCTTGAACTGCATCTTCCACTGCGAAAAGAGTTCCACCAGCGTCCGTATTGCATGTTCTTCCAATCGTTACATATGAATCATATTGTAATGAAGGAAAAGTACCATACAAATTGCAGTTGTTGTCAGATCCAAGAATTCCGGATGGCTCTGGTTGATTCCAAATACCGTCTGGTACGTTCAAAGCTAACGGAGCTTCATTGAAGCCCACTACAGCAATAACCGCATCATTTGCGCTTGTTGTTGTTGCATAAATGCGGTAGGTCGTATGACCAGCAGGATACCCTGCCACAGTTGCGTCATCGGTGTAGAATTCCTCTACAACGATACCTGTTACCTGCGCCATAGATGCCATAGCACTAAATGCTAAAGCACAAAGCATAAGTAAACTTTTCTTCATGTGTTGAATGGTTTTTTGGATAAAAAAGGTTTTAAGATTAACTCGCCAAATATAGCAGAATCAAATTAGTTTTCCACTCAATGTTAAAAATTAAGACTTTACTCCTCAACCAATAACATAAAAAACCCCGAGTCACATAGTGACTCGGGGTTTCAATTAATCTTCTAACCTATTACTTTACAGCAATATGAGTAACTTGCTTATTGTTACCATTGCTGATTTGTAGAGCATAGATGCCAGTTGCAAGGTTTTCAACATCTAGTTGAACCGTGCGAACACCAGCTACTGTACCCATATCTTTTGTAACTACTACTTGACCAAGGTTGTTAACTACATTGATTACAATGTGTTGAGCCAAACCAGTATTGAATGATACATTCAATACGTCTGTAGCAGGAACTGGGAATACTTTCAAATCTGCAACGATTGAAATTTCTGATACAGAAACCTCACAATCAGCGCACTCATTGAAACATACTATATCCAATACTTCTGGTTGACCGTTACGAGTGTATGTGCGGTTGTAACCACCAACACCGTTCTCGATACCACATTCGATGATACCTGCAGAAACATCAGCTACTGGAGCTCCATCTTCGCCTTCTGGTGCGTTAACATCACCATTAACGAATTTGTAGAAGAATTCAGCTGAACCAGAAATTGTGAATGTTGTCTCATAAACTCCATCAGCGTTGTCGTCAGTCATTTGAACTGCACCTGCTTGCCATTGTGGAGTTGTAGCATTGCTAATAACCCAAACACCGTTTGCACTAGCTGGAGTATTTGCCATATTAACTCGGAAAGTAATGTCAGCTGGATCTGGATCTATGATACATACAGAACCGCATTGACCGTAGCAGAAATGCTCCATTACTGGCTCAGAACCAACTACCAAAGCACGGTTACCACCAGTTGCGCAATCACCAGGAATTGTTTCGTTAAAGTTGTCAGGACCGCTCCAAGCATTACCGTTTACAAACTTGTATTGGTAGTTACCTGGTTGAAGACCAACAGTTACTTCAAAAATACCATCACCATCGTTATCTGTGCAGTGGTAAGTACCTTCACCTGGAGTCCAGTTTTGGAAGCTACCAGCTACATAAACACCGTTTGGAGATACTGCTTGCTGTGACATGTCAACCATGAAGGTTACTTGTGTTGGTTGAACACAAAGATCACATGAGTTCCAACAAACGTTTGGAAGAACTTCGTTTGTTGACTCAACTGAAAAAGAACGGTTTCCGTTACCTGGACCACATGTACCAGAAATATTCTCGTTAGGGAAACTCCAGTCGTTACCGTTGATGAACTTGTACTCAACTGTAGTTGCTGTTCCGATGCTGTAGAAACCTTCCCAGATTCCATTAGAATCAAAATCGTAAAGTGGAGTTGCGCTCGCATTCCAACTTTGGAAATCACCAGCTACAAATACACCTACAGGATTGATATCTTCACCGAATTCGCCTGTGATACCATCTCCGTCTTCGTCAACCATAGTCATGTCAACTGCAAAACGAACAGCATACTCACCACATGCAGCGCAATTTGCGAAGCAAACTGAATAAGATGCGTCAGCGCCAGCGATTACAATCTGACGGTTTGTATTTCCACCACCCACTACGCAAGTGTTTGGAACAGACTCAACCCAATCAGTACCAGCTCCATCATTCCAATCATTACCGTTGATGAATTTAAATTCAT
This sequence comes from Bacteroidota bacterium, assembly GCA_046046035.1. Taxonomy (GTDB): domain Bacteria; phylum Bacteroidota; class Bacteroidia; order Flavobacteriales_D; family Sanyastnellaceae; genus JAIXWP01. Next base: position 9,281 of record JBJOKO010000004.1, read on the forward strand.
AAACTGCACTGATCAATTGAAGAGTAATAGAATAAACACCGTCCATATCTGAATCCGTTAGCTCATAGGCACTTGGATTCCAGTTCACAAGATCAGCATTCTCATAAATTCCATCGTAGTTGATGTCCTGAAAGTTACCTGCGATGTGAACACCGGTTGGGTTAACTGTTTCATTCGTCATGTCTACGTTAAAAGTCACGTTCTGTTGAGCACTTAGAGAGAGCCCAGCCAACGCAGCAAAAAACAAAGTGTAGATTTTTTTCATTGGTTATTTGTTGTTTGGTTTATACTTGGTGTACATTTAACACTTTCCAAAAGTAGCATTTTTCATTTATCCAACCACTTTTGCAAAAATCTTTTCGCTAAAACCTTATAAACATACGATGAAAAAAATATTTCTCGCCTGCTTATTCTCTTGTTTAACAATTCTTTGCCTTGCCAAAAACGCTCCATCACCTGTTGATAGAGTGGACCCTCCAAACTGGTGGGTAGGCATGAAAACAAACACTGTTGAACTCCTTTTCTCAGGAAAAAACCTGGCTACTGCTGAAATTTCACTCAACACGCCCTTTTCCAGAATCATTAAAATTGAAAATGCTAAAAACCCATATTACAAATACGTAACTGTAGAAATTGGAGAGCAACAAACGGCAGGAACACTCGATTTCGAAATCACAATCAAGGGCGCGAAAAAAAAATCAATCTATAAATATCCCCTTCTCAAAAGAACCGGAAAACAACCTTTAGGAATAAACGGCGCTGATAATATGTACCTTCTTTTTCCTGATAGATTCTCAAATGGCGATACTTCCAACGACACCCTTATATATATGCATGAAGGTGTTAATAGAAAAGAATTGAAAGAGAGACATGGTGGTGATATTAAAGGAATAATGAACCACGTCAAATACCTCGAAGACCTTGGGGTAACAGCTCTCTGGATAAATCCACTTGTAGAAAACAATCAAACCAAAGAAAGCTATCACGGGTATGCCTGCACTGATAGTTATAAAATAGACCCCCGTTTTGGTTCCAATCAAATGTTCGTCGCACTTGCTGACTCGTGCAGAAAACATGGGATTAAAATGGTTTGGGATATTGTTTACAACCATTGGGGAATTGAACATCATCTCTTCAAAAATCTACCTGACTCGGCTTGGATAAATTGGGCTCCAACTTTTACGCGCACCACATATCGAGCAGAGACTCTCATGGATCCCTACTCTACTCCTGAAGAAAGAAAAGCGATGTCAGATGGTTGGTTTGACAATCACATGCCTGATCTCAATCAACGCGATCCGCATCTGGCAAAGTACTTAATCCAAAATGCAATTTGGTGGACAGAACTTGCAGGACTTGATGCCTTTAGAATTGACACCTACTCCTATCCTGATCAGCAATTCATGCGCGATTGCAACGTGGCGATAAAAAATGAATATCCCAACATCAATATTTTTGGAGAAACATGGGTAAACACATCGCCTGTTCAAGCATGGTTTACAGAAGACAATGGACTCAATAAAAACTTCTCTTCTAAACTTGATGGCGTTACTGACTTCCAACTTTATTTCGCCATTAGTAAAGGACTAATGGAACCTTTCGGTTGGGAGGAAGGATTTAGAAGAATAGAACTAACTCTAGTTGCCGATATCATTTATGAAGACGCATATAGAAATGTAACTTTCCTCGACAATCATGACCTAGGTAGATTCTATAGCATAGTTAACGAAGATTATGACAAATGGAAAATGGGGATGGTCATGATTCATACTCTCCGAGGAGTTCCCTGTACGTATTATGGAAATGAAATTTTAATGAAAAACTACGCGAATCCTGACGCACTAGTTAGAGAGGATTTTCCGGGTGGTTGGCCTGGAGATCCTGTAGATAAATTCAACTACGCAAATCTTGGTGGCAAACAAAAAGAAGCCTTTGATCTTTCTAAAACCATCATGCAATGGAGAAAACAAAATCCTTGGATCGCAACAGCAAAACTGACTCAGTATGTACCAACAGAAAATACATGGGTCTATTTTAGAACAGAAGGAGACCAAACCTTGATGTGTATTTATAGCTTAAACGACAAACCTGTTGACCTCGATCTGAAACGATTTGCACCTACACTCAACGGAAAAAGTAGAGGTATGGATGTGATCTCCGGAGAAAGAGTTTTCCTTGATGGCAAAATCACTATCCCCGCGAAAGGCTCATTAATGCTGCACCTTAAGAACTAACAGAAGGCATTTTTTCAAATTGTTCTCTCCACATTGCTGGCACTTCAGCTGTTTGTTGTAATTCATGATTGAAGCAAACAAGCACTGAAGCGCCGGTGCTAACTACATGCTCCACATCGTCTTTTACAACAACGATTTTGTAATCCATCGTCATGCTTTTGGTGCCGATATGCTTGCAACCAACGTATATTTTTACGACATCTCTTAACAATATCGAGCGCTTGTAGTCTATCTCATTTCGAGCAACAAGAATCCCGTGCTTTTTCCAATCCCATTGGCCAATCATTTCTCTGAAAAAATGCATGCGGGCCTGTTCAAAATAACTGAGATAAACGGCATTATTAACGTGACCCATTGCATCAATATCAGCAAATCGAATCTCGGGTTGATATGGTGGAATATTCATCATTATAAATTGTAAAAATCAAATGTAGGTTATTTAGAAAATAGCACTCTGTCGCGCTCCTCAGGATTATTTACATTTAACAGAAATTGCTGATCACTTGGTTCAATCAATTTGACTGGTGAATTCATTAAAACCTTTCTTGGGCAAGTGTTTCCTAACCCCACAAACTGCATAATACGTAAAAATGATCTCGGCTCCCAAATCGTTATCAAAGGTTCTGGCCAACCTTTTTCACTATTAATAAAAGCAGTTGCAAATTTACTTGGATCACGTTGAGAAATTAACTCAAATAAAAACGCTGAATTCACATTGGGCAAATCACTTGCAATGGTTAAATAAGCTTTTGAACTATCACACATAAAAGCTGAAATCAAACCTCCAATCGGTCCCATTGCGTGCACTTTATCCGAAATCAAATTAGCTCCTTTTCTTTGGAAATTTTGGATTTGATCTTCTCGGCAAGATATATTTAGTGGAAGACCTAAATCTTCAACACACAAGGATAAATATTGCCAATGCGGTATACCGTGATATTCAATTTGACTCTTGTCCTGCCCCATTCTACTGCTCTTTCCACCTGCCAAAACCAATGCTTCTAAAGCAGGCGGCATTAGGTATGTTCGTTGAATCCAAAGAGCCAATTCTTCTGTGCTCTTGATTTGAGGCAATACGCTAAAATTAGGAACACATGTTTTGACAAAATCAGGTATATCTTCAGAATCAAAATTGACTATCGCTTTCACATTTGTCAATTCGTTTATTCTCCTTTCCAGCGAACCTTGCTTGGACTTATCGCAAACAACAATTTGGCTAGATGCCTGAAAATGATTCCCATTGACAATAGCCAAATCATATTCATTTGTTGAAATCGCATAATCAAACCTCGACCAATTTCGATTCGCTTTTAAGCTTACTTCTTCAAGTCCAACAACCAATCTAGATGATCTTTCTTCAGTTTTATCCTGATGATCTCCATCAATATAAACCAATTGATATGTAGTGTGAACATGATTCAAAAACCCATACAATTGTTCTATTGCATTACAAGTAGTTCCATAGAATGCAACTTCATTTCTACAGAAATTTCCCAACTTCACTTTATCTGTCTTTCCGTGACTCATTCTGAAATTTTAAAATCGTTCTTACCGCCTGTTTTTTCAAGCAATTTTATTTCGCGAATTATTATTTCATGCGACATTGCCTTACACATATCGTATATCGTCAATGCAGCAACGCTAGCTCCCGTCAAAGCTTCCATTTCCACTCCTGTTTTCCCATTCAATGAAGCCGTGCAAACAATTTGAATGTGTTCGTTCTGATAATTAATCTCTACGTTCACTTGATTCAACGAAAGTGGGTGACATAGAGGAATTAGTTCTGGGGTCTTCTTCGCCCCCATTATTCCTGCAATTATAGCCGTTTGAAAAACGGAACCTTTTTTTGTTTGAAAATCCAACGATTTGAGCTCCTCCATTACTTGTGAGGGTAAGAAAACCAATGCCCTCGCCTTCGCAAATCGAGCAGAATCGGACTTTCCGCCAACATCCACCATTTTGGCATCACCACTTGTGTCGATATGAGACAACTTATTCATGCAGCGAAGGTATTATTAACTGCACTTTTTAGTGCAACCAAAATGTAGGGAATTTGTCTAGTTATAAGTACTTTCGAAGTGAGAAACATGCAGTGCCCCCTTGTCAATAGAATATTACGACTTCTTTTCGTTGTGATTTGGCTTTGTTCCAATTTGGAATCAAGCGCAACTCACATAGTTGGAGGCGAGATATTTTACGAGGCAATGCCCAACAACAACTATCTCATCACTCTTATCGTTTATCGAGATTGCGGCCCAACAAATATCAATCAAACTGATTTTGATCTAAGTGCTTCTGTTGGGATTTTCTCTACAACTTCAGGCAATCTATATGACAATGTGTTAATCTCATTGATTGAATCAAATGTCACGGAGGTACCAATTGTTTTAGAAAACCCTTGTTTTGTGCTTCCTCCAGATTTGTGTGTAGAACAAGCAATTTATCAAACCACAGTCAATCTCCCAGACACACCCGGCGGTTTTACGCTAGTTTATCAACGATGCTGTCGGAATCCATCTATTGTCAATCTTGACTTCCCAGATGACACAGGAATCACAGTAGCTACAGAAATTCCCGGAACAGACACAACTCCTAACCCGAATTCATCCGCCTCCTTCAACAACTTTCCGCCAGTTGCACTTTGTGCTGGGGCTGAATTTTTCTTTGACCATAGCGCGACCGATGCAGATGGAGATTCTCTAGTTTATGAATTCTGTTCTCCAATGCACGGGGCAAGTCCTGATGATCCCGCACCACAGCCTCCGAATAATCCTCCTTATACCTTTGTCAACTGGGCAAACTCATTTAGTTCTAGTTATCAAATAACGAGCAATCCAAGTTTTCAAATAGACTCGGAGACTGGCTACATTACTGGCACTCCCACACAAGTCGGTCAGTATGTAATTGGCATTTGTGTGAGTGAATATCGTGATGGAGTATTAATAAACAGTTCTAATCGTGACTTTCAATTCAATGTAACACTTTGTGATCCGAATATCATTGCTTCGATTCCCGAACAGACAAATTTCTGTGATGGTCTGAGCATACAATTCGAAAGTGAATCAACCAATGCGTCTTTTTTTCATTGGGATTTTGGAGTTGAGGGTATAGACAATGACACAAGCAATGTTGCCAACCCTTTCTTTGTATACCCCGATCAAGGAGTGTATGAAATTATGCTAATTGCAAATCCAGGCTGGCCTTGCGCAGATACTGCTTTTTCATCATACAGCGCGCTGCCCGTTATTACGCCTAATATTTCATTAGGTGAATATGAATGTGTAAACAACCAAGACCATTATAGTTTTTTGCTAACCGCAAACGCTTCTAATAATGCTCAGTATACTTGGAACTTTGGACCTGGTGCTATTCCGCAAACGAGTAATTTACAAAACCCGACTGACATTATTCTAAATCCAGAAGTCGCCACAAATACAGTTTCCGTGACTGTGATTGATAACGGTTGTGAAGAAGCCGACATTCTTGATGTCATTAATCCTCCTGATCCTGTGGCTGCAATCGTACCCCAAGAATCATTTTGCGATGGATATACCTACACGTTTGAGCACAATTCTACCGATGCTGATTCTTACTACTGGAATTTCAACACTCCCATAAATGGAGATCAGTCCATTATTGAAAGCCCCACTTTCACCTTTCCCGATTCAGGTTGGTATAACATAACATTAATCGCAAGTGCGGAGTTTTCGTGTCCTGATACTGCAAATATGTGGTTCGAAATCTATGCGCTTCTCGACCCTTCTTTCGAAGAACTAGATGCACAATGTCTGTCAGTCAATAGCTTTGATTTTGAAGCCATCGGAGCTACCTCTGATGAGTCAATCATCTCATGGGATTTTGGCCCTCTTGCATCGAGCCCTACAAGTTCAGTGCAGAATCCACAAAACATTTCCTACCCGATCGCAGATACCTATCCGGTGACACTTACTATTAGTGAAAATGGTTGCGTTAGAACATATACTGATTTTGTGTGGGTAGCAGAAGATCCAACCATCAATGCATCGTTAGCTAACACCGCAGGATGCCCTGATCTATACGTCAATTTTGATGCTGATGGACAATCGGAAACACAACTTTTCTATCAATGGGATTTTGGAGACGGAACAACTTCCAATGCAGAAAATCCAATGCACGTATATTCCTATCCCGGAGAATATGATGTTACTCTCACGGCTTATACTGTAAACGGATGTATTGCAACATTGACGCAACAGTTCAACAATGCTGTTACTGTAAATCCAATTCCTACACCGGGTTTCTATATTACTCCTGATGTCATTGATATTTTGAATCCTATTATTTCAGTAATTGACACTTCATACAATAGTATCTCGTGTTACTATTACATGAGCGATGGAGGATCTTCAAATGATTGTGATTTCAATTATACTTGGACAGAAGCCGGAAGTCAAACTATCACACAATATGTAACTAATGAATATGGTTGTGCTGCGCATATTTCAGCACGAGTTACAATCGAAGGCTACATGTTTTTCGCACCGAATACTTTCACTCCAAATGATGATGGAATGAATGACTATTGGCTGCCGAAAATGACTGGAATAGACGCATATCATTGCGCTATCTACGACAGATGGGGGACATTAATATTTGAATCATTTGATCAAAGTCAGGCTTGGATCGGAGATGTCAGAGGTGGAGAATATTTTGCACAGGACGGCATTTACCAATACCATGTCGAAGTGCAAGATCAAGTAGGACTTTCTCATGAATTCTCGGGCTTCGTAAATATTCTAAGATAAATTCTTGGACATAAAAAAAAGCGCTTTCGCGCTTTTTTTTATGTAGGGTAAGGACCACTTTTATTTTGCAACTACAAGTGTCTTCGTCTCAGACTTACCATCTTTAGTAAGAATAATTTGATAGCTTCCTGCCGACAATGTTTGCTCAATTGTCACCTTGTTTGGTGAAGACCAATTGCCCTTGCTAAGCTCATGCATAGCAATACGCTTGCCCGCCATATCCAAAATCTCCAAAGTCAATTTTGAACTTTCTACAGCTTCGTTAAATTGGATGTGAATTAATTGATCACGAACTGGATTAGGGAATACACTCCAAGCCTCAACTACAAAATCAATAACGTCCGATTCCACAACTTCTTCGTTCTTGTATGTGCAAGTTCCATCATTGAAGTTCGCAGCAGGTGCGAAGTTCATCGCGTTTTGATCTGTGCATCCGAATGTTTTAGCATCTTCGGTAGAAAATGTCAAAGCCAATTCTTTCCATAATTCTTTATTAGCTCCCCAACCTTGAAGATTAAGAGTACCAGTTGCTGTGCCTGTTGTAGTAAGCTGAGCAATTAGGACCAAGTTAGAGTTTTGTGGTGAACACTTTTCATCTTCAGGAAGCAAGAACCAAGCACCGTTAGTAGTGTTGATATTTCCTCCAGAATTGAATGTCGCAAAATCCACTCCGATATCCCATACACTATTGTCCAACGCATCAGCATAGCCCAAGGTGATATACGAATCGTATTTCAAAGCTGGATACAAAGCTGTAACATTAGGATGAATGGCCGAGCTATTATGGGCGCCCATGTCATTTTGATAAAATGGCGCAGTAGATTGAATCGAAATTGGATTCTGTGTATCTCCCCAAACAGCGTGTAATGAATGTTGAGCTGATGGCAATTGAGCATATACTTTATAAGTATTCCCGGCAACGATGCCTTGGTTGTCTACTTTCTCAACTATAAGATGTACATCCGTTGAAAAAGCTGAAACGCTCATAGATAGAGCCGCTCCGATGGCGAATATTCTTTTCATGTAAAATTTGTTTTGGTTTTGGCCACAAGGTTCGAAAACCTCATTTCAATACAATAATAAGAAATTTTAGCATTTCTTCAATAATTAGATGACAATTGTCACACCGCAGTCTTGGTTTTCACCTAAATTCGCTGAGTAAATAAACTCGATTTGAAAAAAGCCCTCTTATCTATTGTCATTGTCCAAACCATTTTCATGGTGGGATTCCAATGCAATATTGCGGGCGAAATTTTCAAATTGGGAAATCTTGTGCAGCATTTCATGGCGCACAAATCTCATAATTCAGACATGTCTGTTTTGGATTTTGTCGATATTCATTATCTGCAAGAAACAAAGATCGATGAGGACTTTGCTGAAGACATGAGCCTTCCGTTCAAATCATCTGATAATGTTCCAAGTCTGTTGGTTAGTAAACCAACTTCAAATGGAATTCATGTTGAGACTATCTCATTTGAAATTGATTCATCTGATCTAAATGCCTACGAAGATCGTTGCGAATATTCAGCAACTCTTCAATCTATTTGGCAACCGCCTCGAGCATAGTCTCGAGCCCCTTTCATCGCCCCCCTTCCTTAGGGACGATATAATCATTTTTATAAATCACATTTATTATTGGATAATTATGCTCCAACGAATCATCCATTTTTCGATTCACAATAAACTCATTGTGGGTCTTATGGTTCTCGCTCTTATCGTATATGGTGCAATTGAGGCAACACGCCTGCCAATTGACGCTGTGCCGGATATAACAGACAACCAAGTACAAGTAATTACAATCGCTCCATCTCTTGGAGCGCCAGATATAGAAAGGCTAATTACCTTTCCTGTAGAGCAAGCCAATTCAAACATTCCGGGAACAAAAGAAATAAGAAGCTTCTCACGCTTCGGACTTTCATTGGTTACCATTGTCTTTGAAGATGGTGTTGACATCTACCTTGCTCGACAACAAGTAGCAGAAAGACTAAATCAAATTAGTGCCGTCATTCCAAAGGAAATCGGAATTCCAGAACTAGGACCTGTTACAACAGGACTCGGAGAAATCTATCAATACGTGGTTAAGCCACTTCCTGGGTATGAAACAAAGTATGACGTCACTGAATTAAGAACAATTCAAGATTGGATTATTCGACGTCAACTCCTAGGAACACCAGGAGTAGCAGATGTGTCCAGTTTTGGAGGCAATCTAAAACAATGGGAAATCGCTGTGCAACCTGATAAGCTCAGCGCTCAAGGAATTACGATGACTGAGCTGTTTTCTGCTCTCGAACAAAATAATCAAAATACAGGAGGTGCTTATATTGAAAAAGGTCCTACTGCCCTATTCATTCGAAGCGAAGGATTGCTGACGCAACAAACAGATATCGAAAACATTCGAGTTGGAAATTCACCGTCTGGAACACCAATATTCGTGCGTGATGTAGCAACAGTTCAAATTGGTCATGCCACTAGATATGGAGCACTTTGTTATAACAATGAAGGCGAAGCGGCAGGTGCAATCGTCATGATGCTTAAAGGTGAAAACTCTTCTGCTGTTATTGAAAACGTCAAAACAAAAATTGCAGAGATTTCTAAAACACTTCCTGAAGGTGTGACTATTGAGCCATTCTTGGACAGAACCAAAATGGTAAATAACGCGATCTCAACCGTCGAAACAAATCTTATGGAAGGCGCATTAATTGTGATCCTTGTATTAGTCATGTTTCTTGGACATATACGCGCAGGACTCATCGTGGCAAGCGTTATTCCGTTGGCGATGCTTTTCGCAATCATCATGATGAATCTATTCGGAGTGAGCGGAAATCTAATGAGTCTAGGTGCACTCGACTTCGGTCTAATCATAGATGGCGCAGTAATCATTGTAGAAGCCGTGCTGCACAAATTGAGTCATCATGCACATACTGGAAGCATCACAAAAGAGAAAGTAGAAGATGAAATACACCGCTCAGCTTCGAGGATGATGAATGCCGCGGTATTCGGACAAATCATAATACTTGTGGTATATCTACCGATTCTTTCTTTAGAAGGAATTGAAGGAAAAATGTTTAAGCCAATGGCCCAAACAGTAGCCTTCGCTCTACTTGGAGCATTCTTGCTTTCACTCACCTATATCCCAATGATGAGTGCTCTGTTTTTAAAACCTGCTAAAGAAGTCAAGCTCAATATCAGTGATAGAGTAATGCTATTTGTAGAAGACAAATACAAGAAATTTCTAATCGCTGTTTTGCATAAGAGAACTATTCTTTTCTCGACGGTAGGCGCATTTCTCGTCATAACAGTTCTGCTTCTTGGACAGCTCGGTGGTGAATTTATTCCAGAACTCGAAGAAGGTGATTTTGCAGTTGACACAAGGGTACTAACAGGTAGCAATCTCAATACAACCATTGAATCAACGCAAAAGGCAGCAGACCTGCTATTGAAGAGTTTCCCAGAAGTAGAAAAAGTAGTTACCAAGATTGGAAGTGGTGAAATCCCAACCGATCCTATGCCCATTGAAGCGAGTGATATGATGGTCATTATGAAAGATAAAAAAGAATGGACTTCTGCGAAAACATTCGATGAAATGGCTGAAAAAATGGGAGCTAAACTTGCCGAAATACCAGGTATTTCAACAGGATTTCAGTATCCCGTTCAAATGCGATTCAACGAACTAATGACAGGTGCTCGACAAGATGTAGTTTGTAAAATCTTTGGTGAGGACTTGGATACGCTAGCAAAATACGCTGCGCAAATGGGGCAACTCGTGAACTCTGTTGAAGGCGCAAAAGATCTATACGTCGAAGCTGTTTCTGGTATGCCACAAATCGTTATAAAGTACAATCGACAAAACCTAGCTTTATACAATATAAGTGTAACAGAAGTAAACGATGTTGTGCAAGCTGCTTTTGCCGGAAAGGTTACAGGACAAATCTATGAGGGTGAAAGAAGATTCGATTTAGTCGTTCGAATGGATGAAGCAGATCGATCAAAACTTGAAGATGTTAGACAATTGCTCGTGAGCAATTCTCAAGGTGTTCGAATACCTCTAGATCAATTGGCATCAGTTGATATCATTGATGGACCAAATCAAATTCAACGTGAAAATACACGTCGAAGAATTATTGTTGGTTTCAATGTTCGTGGGCGTGATGTCGAAAGTATTGTTACTGAACTCAAACAAAAGGTGGATGCTCAAATCAAATTCCCGGCAGGCTATTCTACCACATATGGCGGGGCTTTTGAAAATTTACAAAAAGCAACTTCACGCCTGATGATTGCTGTGCCAGTAGCACTTTTACTCATCTTACTCCTACTCTATTTCACATTCAATTCTATAGGAAATAGCATACTCATTTTCACTGCTATTCCATTATCTGCAATAGGCGGAGTGCTCGCTCTATGGAGCCGCGATATGCCATTCAGTATCTCAGCGGGAGTAGGATTTATAGCCCTATTCGGAGTTGCAGTTCTCAATGGTATTGTCCTTGTTTCTGAATTCAATCGACTCCGAAAAGAAAGCGGATTATCCGTCTACGAAGCGATTGTTCAAGGAACCAAAACACGTCTTCGTCCAGTGCTCATGACTGCAGCTGTAGCATCGCTAGGTTTCCTACCAATGGCTCTTAGCAATGGTGCGGGAGCGGAAGTGCAAAGACCTTTGGCAACAGTTGTAATCGGCGGATTAGTTACAGCAACTTTCCTTACACTTTTTGTGCTACCTGCACTCTACTTATTCTTTGAAGATCGCAAATTCAAATTCTCAAAAGCTATGAAGCCTCATACGCTAATGATTCTATTCGCATTGAGTATTGCCACTTCTAGTTTTGGTCAAACCACACTCAATGAATCAACATTGATTGACCAACTGTATCAGAACAATAAGGACATCAAAGCCAAACAAAAAGTGGCAGAACAATTTGAAATGTTGGCTGGAATAAAGGCAGATTTAGCACCTATCGATATTGGAGCTGAATACGGACAAATTAATAGTGCCGCTGCGGACAAACGATTCACTGCATCTCAACAAATAAGCTCAATTCGGGTATATAAACTTCAACGTTCTATGTATGTGCTACACGCTGAAAAAGCACGAATGGAGCTAAATGCAGAGAAGAAAAGAATTAAAGCAATTGCTCTAAATCATTTCTATTCGATCCTCGCTGATCAGGAACAATTAAGCATTCTTCAAAACAATCAAAACAACTTAAGTGACTTGAAGAACAAAGTAGAATTGCGAATTAATTCCGGTGAATCAGCACTTTGGGAAAAGAGCATTATTGATGAAAAAATCTTGAGCAATTCTTTTCAAATCGAAAACATCAAACAGGATCTTAACATCAATACTAATGCATTAAAAACGCTGCTCGGGTCTACTCAAGAATACACATTTGAAGGTTCACTCCTGAACATGCAAATACCTGGAAAGCTTGACAGCACCGCGATTGCGGCAACTGATATTATTCAAGCACAAGCCATGGCTGTTGATTTAAAAACAAATGAATTCAAACAAATCAAATCGCAAAGGCTTCCAAGCTATAATATCGGTGCAGCAGGAATGTCGATCAAAGGTTGGCAAAACACAACAGGAACTGACGAATACTATGATTCCTCAAAACTGTTTTACACTGTCAATGCCGGCATTTCTATTCCCCTATTCCAAGGAGCAATTAGCAAAAAGGAAAAATCAGTGCAGCTTATGATTGAATCTGAAAAATTAACCACCGAAAACAAAACGGTCGAACTGATTAATCTATACAATCAAGCCTATTCTGAAGCCTTGATCTATCAAGGACTTAAACAGAGTTACGATCTCCAAATTGAGTCCCAACAAAACGGCTATCTCAAGTCAGCAGATTTACTCTTGAATCAAGGTGAAATTTCTATTATCGAATGGAACGTTATGCAACAGCAACGTCTCAATCTACAGATAGAAAAATTAGAAATAACCAAAATGCTTATTTCCAGCATTTGTTTTTTAAATACTTTCTCAAATGAATAAGATCATGAAAACATATATCATCCCAATAATAGCCCTAATCCTATTCGCTTCTTGTGGCGAAAAAACAACTGAGACTGCGGCAACAAATGAAACTTCTTCTTCAGAAAACATTGTTTCATTGACGCCAGAACAGTTAAGCAATATGAAGATTCAGACCGCCTCACCGCAGCTGATGGATGTTGGCACATTTCTTCATCTAAATGGCAAACTAATCACGCCTCCTCAAGATG
>JBJOKO010000005.1:0-22016 GCA_046046035.1 Bacteroidota bacterium
GCTTGTCCGGAGGTATTGCGATAATGCTCGGAGCAGAATTAGGTACTGTAAGCGATACATTGTTAGCCACTATTAAAGGAAGTCGACAAGCAATCAAGACTGGATTGTTTCATCTAATATTCAATTTCCTGTCTATAGTATTGGGATTGGTTTTCTTCTACCCATTTGTAGAATTAGTAAAATGGGTGAGTGGTTCAGAACACCTGGAACATGCTTTGGCTAATGCCCACATGATGTTTAATATTGGAGGTGTGCTTATTTTCGTTTGGTTCTTGCCGCTATTCGAGCGCACGCTAAATCGACTTTTACCGGAGAGGGAAACTGCTTAAACGCAAACTAAAACGTATCAAAATCCGCATAGCAGATCTCAACTTGTTCTAATTCTAAGTTGGTTGTTAGAGGTAAAACTCCTATTGGTAATCCGCGATTGGGGATATGCTCTGCGACAAGAGCTGTATTCAACCAGTGATTAGGACTGACTTTGATCACTGTTTTTCTGCAACCAAGAGTTTTTGCTAATTGATGCAGAGTCGTTATAAAATCCTTCGTTCTTTTTTCTTCAAACTTCTCTACAAAACCTATATTCAAATGAACGTCGGGTTTAACTAGCATTTTGAATCCGTTGATTTCAATAGAGAAAACACGTGAGTTTCTTTTTTTGTAATTAAAGAATTCAAGATTCTTTAAAATTTCAAATTGATCTGAAGAATTTGGTATCAAAGTTTCGTGTTTGATTTCAAATTTCTTTAGTCTTGCTCTAACGTATGATGAATAAAGGGATGAGAGGAATTTTAATCGATGACTTATTTCACAAAATGGAATTGTCCGATTGGTCCAGATGTGATTTGAAATGAAACCTTGAAATTGCCAATTGAGCTTCTTTACAAAGCCAGGGTAAGAATTTTCGTTTGGAAATCCATAGACTAACTCAACTCCTAATTCTGCGGCTCTTGAATATGTTGCCGAAGCAAGTTTTATAAAAAGTCCTTTTTTCTGATGCTTCGGACTCGTCATCGTTGCTCCTGATTGTGCGGCTAAAAAACAACGGTTGTTGACTGTCATTTTAATTGGAAAAACACCATAGTAAGCCGCTGGCTCGTTATCACTGGAATAAGCGATGAATCCAATAGTGTATAAGCCAAAGCACGCAGTGTCGAAGATTTTTGCAAGTTCAGAAATGCTTGATTTTTGTCCAAAAACTTCCGCATTGAGCATCGCAATATGCTCAAGATGATTACTGCTGATTTCTTCAATTCTATATTCCATTAGAAACCTTCTTTGGAGAATGAAGTGCTCAAGTGCATGATATTAGCTTCGTATGTGGTAGTGCTAGAAACGCCATGCCTATTGAGTATGCGGAGGTCCTGTTTGTCATCAGTGCCTTTGTATTTTACAGCAAATTGATGAATCAAGCCCTTTTCTTCTGCAATTTTTTTAATTCCAGAATTGTAGCTGCCATCTGGATAAGCTATGCTGGTGATGCTTTGAGATGTAAGCTCAGATAAAATTGAAATGGATTTGTTTAAATCATCTTTGGCCCCTTGCACCTCAATATCTCCGAGGTTATAATGCAAATGACCGTGCGAACCAATAGTAACGACAGGAGAGGAGGCAAATTTCTTTAATTCTTGCTTATTCATTAGACGCCATATCGTCGGGTCTATTTGATTCATTATTTGGATAACATCATATTTCTCAACGAATGCGCTCAACGCAGAATCGCGAAGTTCCGAGTTCATTTTCTTGATATAATCGAAAATGTGATTTCCATTCTCGATATCCAGGTAATTCGAGTATTCTCTATTGTCGAAAATGAGCTTTTGATTTTTGAGTTTTAGAAAGGCCCCAGTAATTAGATCAGCCCATAGAATGGATTGCTTGTTTTCTAAAGTACACATGCTCGATACAAAAAATGTCGCTTGTACTTGGTGCTTTTCTAGGATAGGCAAAGCTTGCGTTAAGTTGTTTTCATAGCCATCATCAAATGTCAAGCACACAGCCTTTCTTGAAGGTTTATACTGGCCAGATTTGATTTTGAATGCGGTAGGAACATCAACGATTTCAAAATTTTTCTTCAAGTAAACAATGACTTTCTCAAACTGTGATGTCTTAAGATGTCGTGGTGAAAACCAAGTTGTATCATTTTCAGTAACTCCATGGAACATGAGTACAAGGCAATTGTTGCCACTTCTAGATTGCAAGATCTTGTCCACTCCCAACATAAGTGTTGAAGGAAAAATTATTTTACGTGCAATGCTCTTTACCAATCCCATAAGACCTTTTTTTTTACAAATCTAAGTCTAATTGTCTAATTGAAGTGCTTATCTGATGACTACTACGAAACCACGTTTTTCTGTGATTTCAGCGTTGTTAACGCATTGATATTGCAAGATCCATGAATATACTTCGTTTTGACAATAGTATTCTCCCGAAGAAACATGGTCTCCTATCCAATCTGTTTCTTCATTATTGCTATTTATGAATATTTCCTCGCCCCAACGATTAAATATTCTATACTCAAACCAAAAAGGGGAATTACTAAAAATGGGCTCCCAAATTTCGTTGTGTGCATCGCTGTTAGGGGTAAAAGCATTAGGAATATAGGCAAGACAATCGCAGTAGAAATCAGGGTTCACTGTTATTACCTGAACTTGATCCCCACAAACACCTTCGTGGTATATATAATTTTCTCCAATCTCAGGCAGCCAAGAATCATTGGCGGGATTTGAGTTCTCGAAACTCCATACGCCTAATGAATCGATATTTTGAAAGTTGAAATCAAGTGCGTCTGCCAAGCAAAGCTCACTTGGTAATAAAATGGTTTCATCATAGGAAATAACCTCAATAGAAATTCCATTGGAGCATTCGTTGTTCGTGGTGTTGATTTGATATGTGCCGGATGTGTCGATTATTAGTGGATTTGAAGTTGCTTGATTATCTACCGTATAGGGGTAATCGAGAAGATCAATTTCAATGGTTTGATTCTCACAAAGCAAATAAGTTTCTTCGAAATTACTAAAGTCAATATTGCCATCTAATACGGTTATTTCGCTTTGATATACTCCACAGGGAGTTGTGGGTGAAACATAGTATGTCCCATATTCTTGAATTGCACCTGTGAATGGGGAATTAATATTGTTTTGATAAAAAGTAAAATCATCATAGTATGGAACAAGCTCATTGCTCGGTAAACTGCATAGATAAAGAGTGTCAAATGGAATACTATTTTCATCTATCGTGCTATGATCAATAATGGTGGTGCTAATGATGTCAGAACAGCCTTCTGGAGAAATGTATTCGATAGTATAATTCCCACTATCGGTTATTTCATAAGGACTTGATATTTGATTGTTGCCAATTTCAACATAAGCATTTGCAGGGAAAGATACTGTTACTGGATCACCATCAGGGCACAAATACTCACTAGAAATTACAACAGGATTTGTAATTACATAAAGTTCAATTTCAACATTATCAGTGCTTATTCCGCACTCATTTTCTAACACAGCTGTGTATATGCCTTCCGTGCTGATGGAATTAGGATTGATTGGATTTGAACTGAGTGTCCAAACATATGTTCCCAAAAAAGCTAATGTGTCTGTTGGAAATTCACACAGTGAAATTTGATTGGGTAAGCTAATATCAGGGGTTATTATAACTGGAATATTTCCATTCAAGGAAGAACTACAAGTGTTGGTAGAATCAAAAACGGTTACTTCATAGTCAATGGTTCCAGCCGCAGTGAAAGTGCTGTCAATAGCGGCAATATTGCTATATGTGCTTGTGCCAATTTCCCATTGTATATCGCCAACATTAAGTCCGTTTATTTCGAATACTTCAAAACTGGTTTGTGTATCAGTGCAAATTTGCGTGGGTACGTTTATTCCAATTTCAACATTACAGAGAGGCAAGCAAATGTCCGTGGCGTTCAATTCATAATCATCACTATTAAGCGCGATAGATTGAAATGAATTGAAATCGGTTGTCACAACAGGGAAATTAATCCAAGAATAATTTCTGTCAACTTCGGAATAGATCAATTCTTCCGTACATTCATTCTCTCCACATTGATTTAAAGAGGTGATTACAATATCAGTGTTGGTTGTTGGACCATTCCAACCTACAACAATTGGAGAATCATTTATAAGGATTGAATTTTGAGAACGAATTAGAGTTTGTGGAGAGTTTGTAAAGTTTAAGAATTGCGACCATTGTAATACTCCATTTGAATTCGTCTTCAACAGAAAGGGAGTGCCTTGATTGGCAAATGAGCCGTTTGAAACTCCAGAAATAAAAATATCTCCATTGGTTCCTAAATTCAATGTGGATCCAATGGTCACAAGATTGTCGCCGATAATGACTTTTGAAAAGTTGATTGTTTCATCCAACTCAAAATTCATAAGCATCATCTTATTCACTCCAAGGTAGTTTTCTAATCCAGTACAAAATATAGAATTGGAAGAGTTGACTTTGCAATCCATAAAAAGTGAGTAACCGACTGTATTCAATGTTTTTGTATAAAACATATTGCCGTTTAAATCGAGTTGAGCTACCCAACCTCGAGCAACACCTCCGTTTACAGCCTCACCAGTACAAAGAATTTCTCCAGTCGAAATTTCAGAGCAAGAGTAAAAATGCTCATTTGGACCGTTACCATATGATTTTGCCCAAAGAACATTTCCATTTATATCAAATTTGAAGGCAAAGCCGTCAGAAGAGCCACTGCCGTATGTGTTAGTGGTTCCGACAATAAGAAAATTATTATCCGATAATTGTAAGATATCTGCTGCAGTTTCCCCAGGAGCGTCATTTTCATTTAATAGTCTGCTCCAAATTACATTTCCGTTATCATCAATTCTCGAGAAAATCAATTCTCTTGATGATCCAACGACTTGATAGCCCGCAATTATATAACCGCCTGTATTTATTGGTTGAATGAGAAGGTTGTCTCCCGTTTCATTGCTTGCAGCCGATCCGATATTTTTTGACCATTCGATAGTGTATGAACTGCTAAGTTTTGTAATTATCCAATCGCCCTGTCCGAAGCCACCGTTACTGATAGAACCCAATAGAAAACCGCCCTGATTAGCCGCTACTATTGTATGTCCTCTTTCAATGAAGCCTCCATCTAGTTGAACGCTCTCGCCAGGGTTTCCACATTGGGATACCCCTTCAATAACAATGATTAAATAAATAAGAAGAAAAATAACTTTTTTAGCGAACATTTTTGTCTTTCAATAAATACAAAGATAGTACAGCGGGCAATTCTATTCCGAATCTTTTGAAGAACATCATTATTGATTCTTTCCGTATCTTTGCCGACCCCATTTTTGAACCATGGCAAAGAAACTTAGCAACGTCAATATTTTCAAGTTCCGTGTCATTATTGACACCGAACAGGATGTATTTCGCGATATCGAAATCGAAACAGAAGCGACATTCGAAGAATTCCACCGTGCTATATTAGATAGCTTCGACTTCGAAGAAGGCGAAATGGCTAGCTTTTATATCAGCGACGAAAACTGGACAAAGGGTCTGGAAATTCCTCTTATGGATATGGGGGGGAAGGACGCTTCATTGAGCATGGCGAACACTAAACTGAGCGATCTTCTCTCAAAACCTTCTGAAAAAGTCCTTTATGTCTACGACTTCCTTAGAATGTGGATATTCTATGTGGAATTGCTAGAGGTAACCAAAGACAAACCTTCAACAATCTATCCGCTAGTGGCAATGCGCTATGGCGATGCACCTGCGATGGATTCGAATGAAGTTGACCTTTTTGCCGGCGAATTCGACCAAGAAGAATTCCAAGAAGCTCACGGTGGCGATTTCGATGATGATGAAGAGGATGACGATATGTTCCACGAGGGAGGCGAATTCTTTGATGAGTCTGATTTCGATGGCTCTTACAAAGACAGTGATTTTTAAGGAATACCTTAATAAGCTATTATTGTGAAATTTTGTTTCACATAAAGCAATAGCCTCACTCAAAAAGAAGCAACTTTGAATATGATATCGAAAATCCGATTTGCCGCATTTGTAGTCGTTTTAAGCGCCGCATTATTTTCTTGCAAGGATAATGAGCGGAAAGTGACTTCTGACTTGCTCAATTACCCTCAAACGGCGAATGGCACTCAAGACATACCGCTTCCGGTAATGACGTTTGATTCTTTGGAGTTCAAGTTTGGCACAATCGCGATCGGAGAGAAAGTTCTTCATTCGTATCATTTCAAGAACACTGGTGACGCGCCGCTCCTAATAGGTGATGTGAAACCAAGCTGTGGATGTACCTCGCTTAAAGATTGGCCTACAGAACCAATCCTCCCTGGAGAAGAAGGAAATATTTCAATAGAGTTTAATTCAGATGGTCAACCAGGTGTGGTTACTAAGTCAATAGTGGTTCACACCAACGCAGTACCAGCCGATTACTACCTGAAGCTATCAGGGAATGTGGTGGGAGTGGAGTCCGTTAAAGAAGACGAACACAAGATCGAAATGCAGCGAACCAAGTAGTTTCTGCGTATGTTTGCGGCACTTTTTTAATAAAAAATAGAATGAAAGCAATTGTTTTACAAGCCCAAGGTGGAGGCATGGGACCACTTCTTTTAATGGGTGGTATGTTTATTATCATGTACTTCTTCATGATTCGTCCTCAGATGAAAAAAATGAAAGAAGCGAAGAAATACCAAGAAGCTATCGCTGTTGGTGATAAAGTCGTAACTGTAGGTGGAATCCACGGTAAAGTGGTGGAAATTGGAGATACGGACATTGTTATCGCTCTTGATCAAGGCCGCATGCGCATTGAAAAAGCAGCTCTTAGCGCTGATAGAAAGGTTATCGAAGGCAAAACTGCCTAATTTTCCTTAGTAAAATTACTGATGGCTGTCATACTTAGGTCTGACAGCCATCATCGTTTATAGGCGTTACATAGTGGAAATTTGATTAGAAAATAAATCAATCCAATATGTCAACACACACACTCTATCACATTTCTCATGTGACCGCAGAATACGCAGACTGGATGCGTGCAATTTCTTTCTACCAGGATGAAATCAAAATTTTGAAGAACCGTCTCTCTGAAGTTTCTCAACGTTACACAAATACTGATGTGAAGGTTGAGGTGGAGCATTTCCAAAATCAATTTATTATTCAAAATAATAATTTAGAAGATCTTCTAAAAGACATCAAAACTCACGAATCTCACATGAGCGCTGATGCAGAAAAACTCGCACAACACTTGTCTAACCATACTTTGGCAGAACATGATTCTATGAGAGATCGCTTTACAAATCTTGAAAAAGTGATTACTTCACTTCGTCACGATTTCAATAAGTTTCTTTGCAGATACATGTGAGCTTTAAAACACTTAAAACTAAAACGGGAGGAAAAATGCTAGCATTTTTACTCCCGTTTTTTTATGTCTTAGAAATTGGGTTTAACCAAAAGTGGTCATTACCATTTCTTCTTTTTCTTTCCGAAATCTTTTCCACCTGAGTTAGAGAAGCTTTTCTTTTTAACGTCGCCACCCGCTGCACCGTAGCTTCTATCGCCACGTCCATCGTTGCCTCCGCTATAACTTCTGTCTCCACCGCCACGACTTTCGCCACCGCCATAACTTCTGTCACGACGATCGCCTCCGCCATATCCACCGCTGTTGCCATATCCACGACCGCCGCTAAAGCCACCGTTTCTATCGCTTCTTAGACGTGTTCTTGGAATACCAGCATCCTTGTTGCCACGTGATTCAACACGCACCGGACGGCCACGGAATGAAATACCCACTTTGAATGCTTCCAATACTTTTTCAAATGAACCAGTACGAACTTCAATCAATGAGAATGTATTTTTCAAATCTGCCCAAGTCACTTCTTGCTCACTGATCTGTGCTGTTTCAGCAACATATGTTTTCAATGAACCGAAGTCTAGTTGGTCCATCTGACCTAAGTTGATGTACATTTTAACTACACCAGAATCAGATGTTCTCTTATCACCACCACGCTTCTCATCTTGATTCAAGTCTGGAGCGTTTTTGTAATAATCAATAAAGCGGTTAAACTCAATTGAAACGAATTTCTTGATAATGTCCTCACGGCTCAATTCACCAAGTTCTTCATATACTTTAGGCAAATACGCTTCAATTGCTTTCTCGTTTACATCAACGTTGTGAACGTTTTGTACGAGTTGGAACAATTGCTTTTCACAAACTTCAAATGGAGTAGGGATGTGCGCTTTTGTAAATGGCTGTTTAATGATCTTCTCAATCTGACGGATTTTGAAATGCTCCTTCATATTGATGATAACAATCGAAACACCTTTCTTACCAGCACGAGCCGTACGGCCTGAACGGTGAGTGTAGTTCTCGATTTCATCAGGAAGATTGTAATTGATAACGTGTGTTACGTCATTCACGTCGATACCACGAGCAGCAACGTCAGTTGCAACAAGCATATTCAACGCACGTGTACGGTAACGCTTCATTACGTGGTCACGTTGTGATTGTGACAAGTCACCGTGAAGTGCATCAGCATTGTAACCATCCTTGATCAACATGTCAGCAACCATCTGTGTTTCCAATTTGGTACGACAGAATACGATTGCGAAGATGTCGGGATTGTAATCCGCGATACGCTTAAGGGCAAGATATTTATCACGTTGGTGAACGATGTAATACTGGTGCTCGATATTCTCGTTACCTGTATTTTTTCCACCTACAGTGATTTCAGCAGGATTGCTCATGTAATGCTTAGAAATGCGAGACACTTCATCTGGCATTGTAGCAGAGAACAACCATGTATTTTTTTCGTCAGGAGTAGTTGAAAGAATAAGATCCAAATCTTCTTTGAATCCCATGTGAAGCATTTCATCTGCCTCGTCAAGCACTACTACTTGAACTGAAGACAAATCAATAACACCACGCTCGATCATATCTACCATACGACCAGGAGTACCAACGATAATTTGTGGACCTTTTCTTACATCTCTGATTTGACCATCGATGCTTGTTCCACCGTAGATTGGCACTACGTGAATACCACCAGAATACTTAGAATAGCTCTGAAGGTCTTTTGTGATTTGAACACAAAGCTCACGTGTTGGACACATGATCAACGCTTGTGTAGCGCGTGAACCAGCATCTACTAACTCGATAAGAGGTAGACCGAATGCTGCAGTTTTTCCTGTACCAGTTTGAGCAAGCGCAACTAAGTCACGTTGTTCAGCTAATAATGTTGGAATTGATTGTTGCTGGATTGGCGTAGGCGCAACAAATCCTAACTCAGAGATCGCACGAAGGGTCTCTGGACTAAGCCCTAGGGCTTCGAAATTTTCCATTGAAAATGATTTAATAAGTTGTAATGCTAAAAACGAATTGAATTACAACTCTCATTTTCCTAGAACAACCCCGGCTAAAAGCGGTACCGCCAAAAATGATAAGCTTAACTCGTTTCGAAAAGCGCCGCAAAGGTAGTGAACTTTTCTTAATATTTGTTCATAACCTGTTAAATAATTGAAAAACACTGATTCAACTACTGTTTGATGAGTTTCGTCACGACTTTCTCGGATCCAATTTGAACTAAAACGAGGTAACTTCCACTAGAAAGCTGATCGTTTTCAATTTCAATTAATGAATTTCCAGAAGACAAAACGGTATTTGAATATACTACTCGACCAGTGATGTCAATTATTTGAATTATTCCTGTTTCATTGTTGCCATTAACACGAATCCAAGTATTATCAGCGGAAGGATTCGGAAATACCGATACTTCAAAATTTGTTTGAGCTGTGAATTCGGCTTTTGGCGCGAAAGAGATTTTTGTCAAGCTATTGAAATCAATAAGGTTTACCCATTCTGGATGGTCTACAAATGGATTTCTATTTTGCTGAATAGATTGAATGTAATCATTTCTTGAAATTTCATAGTTATCTGGCGCATCAGCATTGTGCCATGCAATAAGAGTCGCAAGATCTTGCGGATCCTCATTTAGCGCAGGAAGTATGAGTTGATTGAGTTCATCGAAATTCCATTGATATCCATTCACACCATCATATCTCAAAGCCATATATAGCAAAGCTCTTGCAGCGTCTCCTTTTTGTGCGTCCATCGGCTCGTAAACGGTGTTTCCATTTATATCTTGACCATACTGTCCTAAAAGATAAGTGCTGGTAGCGGAGGTAACTTCCCCTAATGGATGATTACTTCTAACACCATTGGCGCTATTTTGATTTACCGTGAATAAATGGTGTTGATCCGCATATTCATTTAAACCTGTTCCACCGCCGCTCGGCATCCAACTCACACACCAAGTATGCTCACGACTGAAGGGTGAAGCAGTGTACCAAACAAATGGAGGTGTGTACAAATAGCGTTGACCAGAATATGCACATTCTTGAACTTTTTGACCACCTGTAGTGTCTCGAAATTCAAATTGTGTAACCATGGTTTCATCGTATTGATCATAGCTCACTTTGACGTAAGGATTGCGAATTACGTTTTGTAAATCACTAACGAATGAGATTGAAGAAGTGTCAATTGAGCTATAATAAGTGCCAATCATATTTGCTGGCGTTGTGATTGACGCTGTTGGTGCGCCTGCTTGCAAATAGTTGATTGTAGTCGTTGAGCCTAGATAAGTGTAAACAGTGTAGTAATATGTTTTATTAGCACGCAATCCCTTTTGTACAACAGAAAGCGATGTGCCATTTGAAATTACTTTACCATTTCCAATGGCATCGCCAATGGAATAACTAACTCCATCAATTGGAGTGGAAGTCAAAGGACTTTCACTTCTTACAACGAGATAGTTTCCTGTAAAAGATGCAGCTGCATTAAATGAAACTGTTCCGCTGAAAGTGGTGTAATTGCTAAAGCTAATATTACTAGCGTGAGTTGTTGGTTCCGGATTCGTCACAACCACACCTCCGCTGATGTTAAATATCCATGCAGGGAATGTCGAATAGCGACTATCACCTCGTGTCCATTTAGTTGTATTTGCAATTAAAGCAAGTGCTTGTGCTTTTGTACCAGTTACCGAAACTTGATTGAAATACCCATTGTCTCTTTCTGTGCTAAAAGCAATTGCATTTGTTCCGGTAGTAAGTGTCGATGGTTTACGTGAGGTACTTGCACTTATGCTTCCTGTAACCCATGATTTAGTGCTTAATCCAAAAATAAACGTAGGTGAGGTGGACGAACCTTGGTATACAAAGATTTGATCTCCTGAGGTAGAGAATGAAATGCCCGTTGGATTTATACTTATTGTTGTTCCTTTTGATATTGGTGAAGAAGCTGTCCAAACAAAAGTGCCTTCATTCGTAGTAAGTGAAGTCCCATTCCATCCATTATCAGTAAAAGAAATTTGCGTGCCTTGAGCTAAATCTACTAATGGCACAAATAGAATTTGATCAGGATCATCATAGTTAAAACCAATAATGGCGATGTCACCTGAAACTAAAGTTGTCTGAGAAATACTAATTGCACTAATTAGCAAAAATGCCAAAGCAAGGCATTTGGTCTTCACTGATTTCATATGTTGTAGTTAAGGAGTCCCAAATATATATAAACTGAACTTTCTCATAGTTTTAAAATCTATATTTCTGTACTATTGTTTGCTCTTGATTTAATGATAATCAATACTTACTCTAATGAAGAATATTTTACAACCTGAAAGTCTTATGATGTCCTATGGATACAAGCCAGAGCTTTCAGAAGGGGCAATCAAATGTCCAATTTTCCAAACATCGACTTTCGTTTTTAAAAGTGCAGAAGAAGGAAAAGCTTTTTTCGAAGTAGCCTATGGCTTAAGAGATAAACTACCCAACGAAGAATTGGGATTAATCTACTCTCGAATAAATAATCCTGATCTCGAAATTCTTGAAAATAGACTTTGCCTCTGGGATAAAGCTGAAGATTGTGCTGTATTCGAAAGCGGAATGTCGGCCATCACAACGGTTCTATTGGAATTTTTAAAGCCCGGTGATCTTCTTGTATACAGCAATCCGCTCTACGGTGGAACGGATCATTTCATTCAACACTTCCTCCCAAAATTGGGTATTCATACTCTTGGTTTCCGACCAGGTCAATCGAAAGAAAGCATTATTGAAGCCATCGAAGCAACTGGCCATGGTAGCAATCTCGCGATGATTTATGTGGAAACACCGGCCAATCCAACAAACGATTTGATAGATATTGTTGATTGCAGTGAAATAGCAAAACAATATTCTAATCCTGATAAAAAAGTATTGGTGACTGTCGATAATACTTACATGGGGCCGCTTTGGCAACATCCATTGGAACACGGTGCTAATCTTGTCGTTTATAGCGCTACAAAATATATCGGCGGTCATAGTGACGTTATCGCTGGCGCTGTTCTCGGTTATCGTGATGCAATGGTTCGTGTAAAAACACTCCGTACTTTCTTGGGTAATATGGCCGGTCCTTGGACAGGTTGGTTGCTATTGAGAAGCTTGGAAACGCTCAAAGTACGTATGGATCAACAAGCTAAAAATGCAGAGCACGTTGCTAATTTCTTGAAGAATCACCCAAAAGTAGAAAAGGTATTTTATCTCGGATTTATTCCTGAATCAAGCTCTCAGTTTGCGATATATAAACGTCAATACAAATGCGCAGGAGCAATGCTTTCCTTTGATGTGAAAGGAGGGGAGAAAGAAGCTTTTGCTTTCTTGAATAATTTGAAATTAATCAAGCTCGCCGTAAGTCTTGGTGGTACAGAAAGTTTGGCAGAACATCCAATGACAATGACCCATGCAGGCGTAGCTCCCGAGCACCGTGAAGAAATGGGGGTCACTCCGAAAATGGTAAGACTCTCAGTAGGGGTAGAAAACTACAACGATATCATCTGGGACATCAGTCAAGCACTTGAAAAGCTCTAGGCTTTTGGCTGTTAGCTGTTAGCTTTTGGCATTTGCTAATGGCCAACAGCTAATAGCCAATAGCCTAATTAGCTGTTTCCGGTGCCATGCGCTTTAGCGCGAGTTCTTTTGCGAAATCAACGAAGACCTTGTATGCTTGTGTGAATACGAAGCGGTCTTCGAAGTTTTTGTGAACGATATTTCTACGAGCCATACCATTGATCAATGTGCGACGTCCATCAGGATCTTTGATTGCTTTATTGCTTTCAATCAAATCGATAAACGAGCTATTGTCAAAGTACTTGTCGATTTCTTCTGTAGTGAATTCGTTGAACTCAATTGCCTCAAGGAAGTTGCGGCCGTCTTTGTCCAATTCATAACTGAGAATAGCAATGAAGATACTAACGTCACGAGAGAAATTCTCGCTTGTTTCTTTACTCAGCAAGTAAGCATATTCCGTTTTGAAAACGAGATTCAAATCGAATGAAATCTTGAAGAATTCTTCGTAGAATTTTTCATTTTCTTTCAAAGAAAGAAAATGTTCTTCGTTGCTTAGAATGAATTTACCATTCATCAATTCTTCTACGATCTGTCTGTGTTTTGGAGGGTAAACCATGTGACTATATCTTTATTGCTGGTTCGATTCTTAATTTAGGAACGCTCATGTGCGATGTAGTAGTTGTAATATCTACACGCTCATTTTTCTTTGGAAATTCAATTTGCAATCCTTCGTCGAAAAGCAAACCTGTCAATGCAAAGAATTTATCTGTTTCGATGTGTTCGAAGTCTTTTTGAAGTGTAGTGAAACACCATCCAAAGAAGTCGTTAACTGGAAGCTGACTATTCAATTTAGTCATGAATGCATCACGGTCAAAAATCCATCTGTCAAAGTCCGCTTCTGTTTCTTCGTAAGAGACAAATTCTGCTGTAGAGAATTGTTCGAAGAACTCACGCACTTTGTAAAGCATGTCTTTCGCGTAAGGCATATTTCTGCTACCCTTAAGAAGGGGAGGAGTTTCCAATTTATATGGATTGCGCAAGAATTCAATCCATCCAGTAAGGATGAGTGATTCTGTGCGAATACGTTCTAGAAGAGGAAGAAGTTCATTCGTCAAAATTTTAGACTGACGAAGAAGATCTGTATTTGTTTGAATCAATTGAGTGTAGAGCTTTTCAAACTCTTGTCTGCTTGTTTCATCGCCAAAATCAAGACGACGACGGTTTGCATACTCACTGATTTCAATAAGCTTACTCGCCACCGATTCTGAGTGATTGATGTCAAGGATTTTATTCAATGGAAGGATGTAATAATCAATCCAGAATGAAGCCTTGTGCACTTTATCGCGGTATTCAACACGTTCGATATTGGATTTCAAATCGCGTGTTTCGCTGAGCAAGCGGAATGCATTTCTTTCTACCAAATCCACGAATTCGCGAATCTGATGTGAAAGGTTTTTAATACGCTCTTGAAGAATGTCGCGGTCTTGTTGTTCCGATTTACGAATCTTAAGAAACAAGTCCCCGATAGAGCCTTTGTATTTTTCAATAGTCTCTGGAAGCAATGGTTTGAATTCAAACAACAAGAATTCCATCAACTTGTAATACACATCGCGCATCTCATAATCAGATCCAATCGGTCTAATTACACGATACTCACGAAGACGCGCATTCATGGTATGACCATGCTTATGGCAAATCATATCATACACCTCGCGGGTGATGATACCATCTTCATTTTGGTAATCAAATAAGTCTCGAATCACATCAAAATAGGTGTGAATGAAACTTAATATGGTCCGTGGTTCTGCCTTAATCATGCGCGTTCAATCTTTATTCTTCAATCAAAGTGTACTTGACTTTTACCTCTGGTAATTCTTCAGAAACTGAAGAGTATTTGCGATAAATTTCAGCACGTTCTAGCACCTCAAGGGTGTCCAATTCAAAATTATTCATAGAGTTGTTAATTGGCGGTTATGGTCTTTACAAAACTATCTTACACTGTCCAAAATGACAAGGGTTGTTAATGAAATGAGGATAACTCTAAAATGTCAAATCTTGACCTACATCAATGTTTTGAAACCCTTGATTGGTACACCTTTGGTTAATTGTCCCCAAAATGGAAAGAAAGAATTTTCTTAAGTTATTAACTCTTATTCCTGTTGCAGGATTCGCTATGAAATTGACCGACCTCAAATCGTTGACCGATCCTCTTCCTACCACCCCAGAAATGCCGGTGTTCTTTTTTGGTCATGGCAGCCCAATGAATGCTATTGAACAAAATGAATTCACGCTGGGATGGAAGAAATCGATCAAGAATCTTCCCAAGCCAAATGCAATTCTTTGTATCAGCGCACACTGGGAAACAAAGGGCACTTTCGTAACTGCTATGGAAAAGCCGAAGACAATTCATGATTTTGGTGGTTTCCCTCAAGCGCTTTTTGATGTCCAATACCCAGCCCCAGGCGACCTTGCCTTGGCAAATGATATCAAAGCAACAATTAAGAAAACTACTGTGGAGCACGATCTTGAATGGGGACTAGATCACGGCACATGGAGCATTTTGAATGTTATTTATCCAGAAGCGAATATTCCTGTTTTACAAATGAGTATTGACTATACACAGTCTGCTCAATACCATTATGATTTGGCAAAAGAACTTGCCGCACTTCGCAAGAAAGGAGTGTTGATCATAGGTTCTGGAAACATCGTTCACAACCTGGGTATGCTCGCTTGGAATCAGCCTGAAAAAGGCTTTGACTGGGCGATTGAAGCAAATACTAAAGTCAAAAATTTTATAACAACTAGAGATCACAAAGCACTAATCAATTTTAGAGACCAAGGTCCTGAATTCAAACTTTCGATCCCAACACCGGAACACTATCTCCCTTTGCTTTATGTTTTAGCCCTGCAAGGTGAAAAGCAAAACGCTAGTTTTTTTAACGACAAAACGGTGATGGGGTCGATTGCAATGACCGGAGTTCAGATTAGTGCTTAAAAGAAAAAGGCTAATGTTCTTTTGAAACATTAGCCTTTTTACTGTTTTGTATTTTCAAAAATCTTAGTCGATCTTTAATTCCTCACGACGCACTGCATGTTGCTTGTCGTTGAGGTTGATTTTTCCTTTGCTTCTGAAGATGAAGTAGTACTTGCTAAATCCATCGTATGGCTGAGGTGCAGCGAAGATTGGAATGAAGTTGTGCTCTTTACAGAATTGTACCAACTGCGGACGGTTGTGTTCGTCAATTGTTCCAATCTCATCGATGAAGAGTGCAATCTTATTGTCTTCAGAACTTACAGCAAGTCGATTGATAATACTCATAACGATTACCAAACGAATCATACGGTCAGTACCATCAGACTCTACTTGTTCTTTCAAGTCAACTCGTTTCACTGTTCCTTTCACATTCAAGTGAAGCTCGATATCGAATAGGTCGGTGAAGTCAACTGTCTTACCAGAATCCAAGTAGTGGTTAAGGATTTTCAAATCCTCGCCCGTTTCAAATTCGAATGCAAGCTGTGATGACAAGTTTTCAATCGATGCGATTCTCTCAAGTTCATAGATTACTTTTTTGTTATCTACTAACTCAATTTTAAGAGATTCGATGTTCGAAATGCGTGTTCTAGCAAGGCTTTCGTTGAATCTGTTGTAAACGAAAGTTTTGAATTCTTCGTAACGTTTGCGAAGGTTATGTGCTGGATTTGCAAATTGAGTAGAAATACTTCCAAGAAGTCCTTCGATACTTTTTTGCTTATCATTTACACAAGCGATTTCATCTTCAACAAACTTGATGAATTCAGTTTCATCGGCAATTGCAGAATTTGTTTTGAAACGCAAGTGGTCAAATCCACGGTCTTTCGAACCTTTAAGCGTTTCTCTATCTGTATTTGCAAGTCTGATTTTCGCATAAATTTCATCGAGAGATTCGGTTGTTTCATACTCAGTAGGAGTGATGCCGAACATCTCGATTTCTTGTTTGCGCTTTTTCAATTCAATAATGCGCTCTTCGTTTTTGCGAGTTTCTTCGCGCAAGCTGTCAAGAAGATTTGTTTTCTCAGCAATTTCTTTTTTGAGTTTTTTCAAATCATCTTCAAGTGCATCGCGATCATTTTTGATAGCACGCAATTCTGTTCCAAGTTCACCAACTGATTGCTCCAATTCTGGTTTGCTTTCAATTTTGCGAAGCTTGTCTTTTACTGCATCGATATCTGAAAGTACTTTTTCAAGTTCTTTCTTTGTCTTATCAATGTGTAGAGAAACTGCCCAAAGTTTTTCGAGTTCAGCTTTCTCTTTTTTCAATTCAGCCAACTCATCTTTAAGAGCTTTAACTGAAGGCAAATCGCGCAATTCCAATTTCTTTGGAAGTTCGATTTCCCCATCAAAAATCTTAAGTGTAGTGCCAGCTTTAGTTACTTTTTTCTTCACTAATTTGTCAGGCATTGCTGCAAATTCTGGAGAGAAAATAGTATTAAGTAATTTTCTAGTATCGTCTTGATCAGAGATTTTTTGAATCAACTGATTGTCGTAGTTCTTGATTTGTGCTTCAAGTCTGTTGCACTCAGAATCCAATTTGCTCAACTTGCCTTCAAGTTGCTTTCCATTGAGATTTTGATTTTCTACCATCGTAATGCGAACCTCCGTTTCACGGCGTTTTGCATCAAGATTAAGCAAAGACTCTTCAAGGAATTTCTTGTCCTCGTAGCTATTGATTAGATCAAGTTGAGTTTGAAGTTGAATGAATTCTTTTTCACGGATCTCAATCTCAGTCTCTTTCTTACCAATCTCACGGTTCAATTCTTCTTGACGTGGTTTGTGTTTTTCATTCACCACTACAAGAGTGCTTTGATAGGTCTTCTCTTTTTCAAGACGAGAACTATCTAGCTCGTTGATTACACCTTGATATTGTTTTTCAAAAGCGTAAACCAAATCACTCACGATGCGGTTTTTCGCTTTGTAAAGATTTACGATCTCACGGAATTCTTCAAAGTCCTTTTGAATCGATTTGATGACACGAATCTCATCGTTGATTCTCAAAAGGTCATTGATATCCTTTTTGTTTTTCTGAGAGAAATTGATTCCTTCGTTTTCGCGGTTATCGGCGATAATTAAGGACTCTTTCAAAGTCTTGTTGGTGATCAATTTCGAATTGATCAAATAACGATAGACCTTTGAGAAGTTATTACTTAATCCGTCAGTACGCACGCTGTCTTCAAGCCAGATAACAGCATCATTTCTTTTGCCGCGTTGGTATACAGCGTTGAATACTTCTGTTTTGCTTTTGAACAAGTAAAGTTCAATACCAAGTTTTTCAAAGTTTTCTTGAACCTCATCCCAACGGCGAATGCGTTGTGAGTTACCGTCTTTTTTGAAAAACAATTCTTGGTTGTATTCACCAGCGATACGATAGTACTCGAGTTCACCCTCGCTATCGCGTTTCACCATGATGCAGTAGTTGATATTCTTCTTTATTTCGAAGATGATATAACTCTGGTTGTGCGTTGGGAAATAGTGATGAATAGTTTCCTTATCACCTCTTCTTTGACCAGAGAACGACATTTTACTTCCATCTACAATGAAGAGGAAGTTCAATGTGTAAATCAAGGTTGATTTACCTACGTTGTTTGGTCCAACAAGCTGAATAGAGTCACAGTCGTCAAGACGCATCTCTGCGTTGACGTACGTGCTCGTATTAATGCCTATGATTCGTGTAATCATGGTTTTGAATTCGTTTAGGTCTGACCCAAATTGGGTAACATACAAATCTAGTCCTGCCTCCGCATGGTGACAAGCGTTGTTAATGAAATGGGGAAAACTCTAGTGGAGTCCTATTTTCTGTTGACAACTTTTTTGGCTGCAGCCACGATATCCTTCGCACCCAAACCGTATTTTTCCATCAATTGGTCTGGTGTTCCGCTTTCTCCGAAGCTGTCATTTACACCTACAAACTCGATAGGAGTAGGGCAGTGCATAGAAAGAGCCTGAGCGATCAAGCTTCCCATACCGCCATTGATTTGGTGTTCTTCCGCAGTTACAACAGCGCCAGTTTTGCGCGCACTTGTTACCACAGCTTCGATATCCAAAGGCTTAATCGTGTGAATGTTGATAAGGTCAACGGTGATTCCTTCAGCCTCAAGCGCTTTAGCAGCCTCTACAGCCTTCCAAACGAGGTGACCGGTAGCGAAGATGCTCACGTGATTTCCAGAGTGCATGTGCCATGCCTTACCAATTTCAAACTTTTGATCAGGAGCAGTAAACGTTGCCACTTTCGGACGACCGAAGCGCAGGTAAACTGGACCGTGATGTTCAGCAATAGCAATAGTAGCTGCTTTTGTTTGGTTGAAGTCGCATGGATTGATAACTGTCATGCCTGGTAGCATCGACATCATTCCGATATCTTCAAGAATTTGGTGTGTAGCACCGTCTTCACCTAGAGTAAGACCAGCGTGTGAAGCGCAGATTTTAACGTTCTTGTCGCTATAAGCAATGCTCTGACGAATCTGATCGTAAACACGACCTGTAGAGAAGTTCGCAAATGTTCCTGTAAATGGAATGTATCCTCCAATGGTCATACCTGCGGCAACACTCATCATGTTAGCTTCAGCAATCCCCACTTGGAAGAAGCGTTCTGGAAAATCTTTTTTGAAAGCATCCATTTTAAGTGAACCAATAAGGTCGGCACAAAGCGCCACCACTTTTGGATTGGTCTTTCCAAGTTCATGAAGTCCCTCTCCAAATCCAGAGCGGGTATCATTTGAGTTATATATCGTGAAGTCGAGCATTTTTGATTTCTGATTTCTAATTTTTGATTTCTAACTACCACACTAGCACACTAGCAAACTACCACACTAGCACACTAGCACACTACCTTAGTAATCGCCTAACGTTTCTTCCAATTGCGAAAGCGCATTTGCTAATTCCGCATCATTTGGAGCTACACCATGCCATTTGTGCGTGCCTTCCATGAAGTCAACGCCTTTACCCATCGCAGTAGTCATGAGAATCATTACAGGCTTTCCTTTTCCTGTGTGATCTTTTGCTTTAGCGACAGTAGCAAGGATATCTTCCATGTCGTTTCCGTTCATTTCAAGAACGTCCCAACCGAAAGCTTCCCATTTAGAGCGGAGGTTGCCAAGGCTCATTACTTTTTCTGTAGGTCCGTCGATTTGCTGACCGTTCACATCAATTGCAGAGATGATATTGTCAATTTTGTGGTGAGCAGCATACATAGCAGCTTCCCAAATTTGACCTTCTTGCAATTCTCCATCACCGTGAAGTGTATATACAAGGCATTTATCGCCATTAAGTTTTTTTGCTTGTGCTGCTCCAAGAGCAACAGACAATCCTTGTCCCAATGAACCACTAGCCATACGAATGCCTGGAAGTCCATCGTGGGTAGTAGGATGACCCTGAAGTCTTGTGTTGAGTTTGCGGAATGTGCTCATTTCAGCAACTGGGAAGTAACCTCTTCTAGAAAGTACACTATACCATACTGGAGAAATGTGACCATTGCTCAAAAAGAACAAGTCTTCATTTTTACCGTCCATGTCCCACTTCGGAGCATCGATTGTCATGATGTTATTATACAATGCCACTAGATAGTCGGTGCAACCGAGGCTTCCGCCTGGGTGACCGCTGTTCACTGCGTGCACCATTCTTACGATGTCACGACGAACTTGTGAGGCAATTTTTTGAAGATCCTGTGTAGTACTCATAGAATTTGTGGAGGTCTTTGTCCGGCGGCAAATTTACTTTTTTGTCACCCCTATATGGTCCATTGTTTGAATCTTGTGGAAATCTCTTGAAAGGCCTATCTCTACTGACTTTCGGGTACTTAAATTCCTGTGCACTACCTTTGCAGCACATGCAATTTACAGATCTTAAGATTATCGAGCCGATTTTGCGCTCACTGAATGAAGAGGGATATACGAATCCTACTCCGATCCAAGCACAAGCAATTCCATACGTTCTTGAAGGACACGACCTACTTGGTTGTGCACAAACAGGAACAGGTAAGACAGCCGCTTTTTCTATTCCAATTCTTCAACACCTCTGTTCTCCGGAATCTAGAGGTAAAAAAGGGCTTCGCGCTCTTATATTAACTCCAACACGCGAACTCGCGATTCAAATTCAAGAAAGCCTTCAAGCATACGGACGTCACACAGGCATTCGTCATGCTGTAATATTTGGTGGTGTAAACCAAAATCCACAGGTTAATCAGATTAGAAGAGGTGTCGACATTTTAGTGGCTACACCTGGTCGTTTGCTCGACTTGATGAATCAAGGACATATTTCTCTTCGTCAAATCGAGATGTTTGTTTTAGATGAAGCCGATCGTATGCTCGATATGGGCTTTATTCATGATGTAAAGCGCGTTATTGCTGCTTTGCCTAAAAAGAGACAAACGCTATTCTTCTCAGCTACAATGCCAACGGAGATTCAAAAGTTGTCTTCTACCATTCTTACTAATCCTAAGAAAGTAGAAGTAGCTCCTGTATCTTCTACAGCGGAAACAATCGAACAGCACTTGTTCTATGTGGACAAAGGCGATAAGAATAGTCTTTTACTTCACGTATTAAATAATGCCGCTTTGACCTCGGTGCTTGTATTTACGCGCACGAAACATGGTGCGGATAAAGTGGTAAAAGTCCTTCAGCGCAATAATATTAAGTCATTAGCTATTCACGGTAATAAGAGCCAGAATGCAAGACAAAACGCGCTTAAAAGCTTTAAGGATAAAACAATTCGTATTCTAGTAGCTACTGATATCGCGTCACGTGGTATCGATGTAGAACTTCTTGAATATGTAATTAATTATGAAATTCCGAATATCCCAGAAACATACGTTCACCGTATCGGTCGTTCGGGTAGAGCAGGAGCAAGCGGTATTGCTTATTCATTTTGCGACGATGAAGAGAGAGAGTATATCCGTGATATTGAGAAATTAATCAAGAATCAAATCCCGGTTGTTACTGATCACCCATATCCATTGGTATTTACAGAAAAACCAAAAGGAAAGCCTGCTGCAAAGCAAGGCGGTGGTGGCGGCGGAAGATCTTTCGATAAAAGAAAGAGCTTTGGCGCTAAGAAAACTGGCGGAGGCGGAGGAAATTCGTATTCTAAAAAGCCTGGATTTCGCCGTTAATACGCGATA
>JBJOKO010000006.1:0-21968 GCA_046046035.1 Bacteroidota bacterium
TGAATGCTCCAGGTACCCCGTGCCCCGTACAATCGGCACAAGCAACTACAATTTTTGAATTGAATTGATTTGCCCAATAGAAGTCACCGCTTACGATGTCACGAGGCTTGTAGTATACAAATGCATCATGAAAGAAATTGGTCAGATATCCCTTTGGCGGAAGCATCGCGTTTTGAATGTTTTTAGCATACAAAATCGAATCTGTAATATCCTTGTTCTTTTCTTCAAGAAGTTCTTTCTGCTGAACAACTTCACGAGTTCGCATATCTAACGCTCTTTTCAGACGCTCTTGATTTCTTCTTAGAAGTCTTTCTCTTCTGAAAATAATAAGACGAACGATCACGACAGAAAGTACGCCGATTATTCCGAAAAACCACAATGTCATCCAAAACGGTTTTTCAATTTTGATGGTGATTGTTTGAATATTCGTTCCTCCAATTCCATCAGCATTGAATGTTTTTACCTTGAAAATATAAGTCCCTGGACTTAAATGGTTGAATTGTGCTGTTGGAGTAGAGGAGGGCTTGCTCCATTCTGAATCATAATTCTCGAGAATGTAGCTGTAGGTTACTCCCTCGGGTGATTTGAGTGAAATACCTTGGAAAGTAATTTCAAACTTGTAATCTCCATAAGGAAGTTCTATCGACGAGGATATAGGAAAATCTTTATCAGAAATTTTTATGCCTTTTATGGTTAGCACAGGCTCAAGAAAGTTCACTACATCTTTTGAAGCCTTATATCTGAGCAAACCAGATGTTGTAGCAAAGTATAGATCATTTGGAAAGCACATTACTGATCCATTGCTTTGAAATGAACCAACGTTTGTGCTTGCGGTTTGATATATCCGAATTGCACCTGTATTAATTTCGATTCTACTCAACGCGCCTCTGTGGGAAGCCCAAAGTCTGTTGTTGTCATCACACAATAAACTATAGCAATAATCACTGCTTAATCCATTTTCTTTCGCATAAATAATGCGGTCCTTTGAGGTAATGCAAAAAACTCCATTACCGTCAGTTCCTGCCCAAATGTTATGGTTGTTGTCTTCAATAAAACATTTCACAGATAACTGGGCATTTTGAATAGGCGTTTGGAAAGTGAGGATTTTACCATCTAGTAAGTATGGAATATTTTGAGATAAAGTTCCTATCCATATTCTTCCTGAACTGTCTTTGTATAAAGCCTTAGTAACGTTCCCAGGAAGTCCTGTCTCAATGCTGAAGTGTTGATTTACCTTGTTGTTTTGAAGTTGAAATACGCCATAATCCGTGGCAACATAGAGATATCCGTTTTGTTCCTCGATGTCATTTATTCTGAATTGCCCAAATTCTGTAGAAAGCGGAATCCCCTTAGCACGTTTTGTTTCCGGCGTATAAACGAATAGTCCGTTGGATTCTGTTCCAAACCAAATTTTACCAAGGTTGTCTGCGAAAATTGAGGTTATTATGTCTGAAGGTAAACCCTGTGCCGTTGTCAATTCAAGAATGCGATTGCTTGGTTGATTTTCTGCAACGGTGATTTTACCCATTGACCCCATGTACAATTTATCTATCAAATTGAACAAGGAGCTTACGTTGTTCTGGTCTCCTTCACCAAGCGAATATGTAGCTAGAAAGTTTTCTTTTAGTTTTAAAAGCCCTTCACCAATTGTGCCTATCCAAAGATTGCCTTCTCTGTCAGATAAACTAATCTTCGTGTTCTGCGCCGCTTCAATTCCTATTTCATTGTAAAATTCAATTTTGGTAAAATTGTTTTGAACGATATTACTCAATTCGATTAAGCCATGATAATTTGCACTAATCCAAATGGAGTTATTAGTGTCTACTCGAAAGGAGTTGATTTTATATGCACTAAGATCTTGGTTGGACGCTAGTATTGGTAAGAGTTTGTTTTGTGCATTGCTCGAATATTGGTATTCGAAAATTCCAGAATCTTCTGTAGAAAAGTAAATACCATATGGTGATTTTTGAATGTCTGTTACCGTAGTAATTAATGCATTCTCTACCATTTCTGCCCTGATCGTCCCGTTGCCAACGACACTCGCTTTCACTAGGCCCAAGTCTGTTCCAAGCCAAATTGTATTGTTTTCGTCAATATAAAAGCAAAAGATAGTGTACTCTGAAAGCCCGGATGAATAGTGGATTAGAGAATTTGGGTTGTACATGATCAACCCAGAGTTTTGAGAAGCAAACCAAATATTATTGTTCTTATCCGAACAAATGTCAATGACTTTTCCTGAGAAATAGGCGTTAAGTCTTATTGGCGTACAAACGTTGTTTTGGAATAATGTAACATCCCCATTTCCATGCCCGAAGTATATGGATCCATCAGCGGTTTGGTAACTTGATTCAATTAGTTCTTGGGCTAATCCATCGGTTTCATGGTAGCCTTTGAAATTAAATCCATCAAAAGAGAATAGACCTTCGCCTGTTCCTATCAATAGATTACCATTGTTCTGTTGAGTAAGTGTATTAATGTATCTACTCTCCAAACCATCTTGTTCAGTGTATGTTCTGAATTTGTATGATTGAGAGAAGCCATTAACAGAGCTCAACAAAAGACCAATAAGAAATAGGGTGGTGTGTTTCATTTCTTATTTTCTGTTCTGCTGGATAGGCTTAATGGTTACTTCACCTTGTGGCTTTGGAATGCCACCTATTGGAATTGTAAAGAATGGTAGCTGTTCACCATATTGGTTGCGCACATAGAACACAACATTGTTGTTGTTTACGTTGGACTCCTTTCCTTTCTTAAATTGAATGTCTAAAGATTTACCACGCTCGGTGTCCTTAATGATATACTTGCTTTCTGCCCAAAGATTTTCTTTCGAAGTTTTTAGTAGTTCTCCAGAATTTGAAACTGAAACAAGTTTAATATATCCGTCATTATCCCAGTCAAAATTATATTGCATAATAGAGATGACTTTATCATCTATATATGGATAGACGTGACTAGTTTGATTGCCATCAGCATGCAAGCGGAATGTGTATTCGAATGTGAACGCGTTTCCGCCTTCTACAGGAATGTTTTTATCTGATTTGGTGCTCATGAAATATCTATAGAGATTTCCATCATCACCTTTAATGCCTTCGCAAATCACCTTAAAAATGTAACCACCGTATTTAGGAGCCAATTCCCCCTCTGCTGGATTGAATGGACCAAAGGTGTAGTATTGATTGTCATATTTTTCATCAATACCAAATGATTTGGTGCCGAGTAGATTTCCACTTTTGTAATTTCCTGTGGGATTCGTTGATCGCGCATCATCAGCAGTAATGGCCATTTGACCGCCATAAACTGAAAATTTGGAGATTGAATTATAAGCGTTGTTAGCTTCATCGTTCTTTCCTCCGCATTCCGGATCGAATACCCTTATGTAAAACGGAGTTTTATGATCTTTCGGAATTGTGAAGAAAAATACTTGGCAATAGTCATCATCGCCCCATTTTGTTCCGGCATCTTTTCCGAAAGTGACCAAGAAAGGAATGTTTTCATCCGCAGCTGGTACTTGTTGTGCTCCACTAGTGTTTGTGATTAAAGTGAATACTGTACAAAATCCGATGAAAGTGTTTTTCATTTTTATTGGTTAGTCGTATGGAAAATTATGATGAATTCTACACGTCTGTTTTGTGCTTTTCCTTCTTCCGTTTCATTCGACGCTATCGGAGATGTCTCCGCATATCCCTTTGTTATTAGTCTTTTCGCAGGAATTCCTTTCTTGATGAAATACGCTTTTACACTAGCTGCTCTCTTTTCAGATAGTACCAGGTTGTAATCATGTGTACCTTGAGAACAAGTATGTGCATTGATTCTTACATCAAACTCATCTTCGAGCAGAAGCATTGATGCGATATAATCAAGGTTGGCGTAAGATTCAGGTAGAATCTCTGCACTGTTATATTCGAACTTGATGTCGCGAAGCTTATTGAACTCAATGTTCAATTGCTCTGCATTACCAGGTTCAATGTAGGAGCCAGTGCGAACATATTCTTTTGCAAACTCTTTGTGATCAAATTGCTCCACCATAACAGGCAGCTGAGTTAGGTTCTTCAGCTCCATGTACTTTGGATAAATTTTATCAAGTTCGGCACTCATCCCTACGCTATATGTGTAAATACCTTCTGCATTCTTAGTCTCAATAATTTCATCAGTGATTTTTTCGAAGCGAGGACTATTCATAGGAAGTCGTTCTGCTCCTCTTGCTACAATAATTCTGTATAGCAAACTTGGTTTTTCATTTTTTGCAAGACCTTCGAAATTCGATCTCAAAACAATTTTTTCGATTGGCTCAACTGTTGGATCAGGATTTACTTGAGGGAAGCCCTTCGTTTCTGATTCCATTACATAGATTTGCTTGTATGCACATGTTTTCATTTCTGTGCCACCTGCCATCGGTTTACTTACTGCTCCGCAAACCACAGTGTGCCATCCTGGAGTTCTAAAGATATACTCCAACGTATCACCAGATGTGGTGTAGTCGTTATCTACAATCCAATAATGTTTATCTGCTTTGTAAGTTTTGATTGGTGAATCATCCGAGAAGAAAATCAGTGGGTTATTTACAACAACACTGTCATTGGATAGAATATAAGGTTGCTCATATTCTTTGATCTCCAACAAGGTGGATGATGCATTCATGAAAACTTGATTAGTTGTGGTGTCAATCAAGTTCAAAGTCACTTGGTAGCTTCCTATTTTTTCATAGCAATGGTCTACACCAGTCGATCTCACTACTGTTCCATCACCTAGATTCCATTCATAAACCAATGGCATATTCTCAATGGTCTGAATTTTATAATCCTCAATGTGGTAACAAAGTACTGTTCTTTGGTTTTCTAGACAGTCATAGAACTGTGGTGCACTTTTGCTGAAAGAATAAATCTTGTCAGAGTTGCCTTCACGGTCGCTACTAAAGAACCCGAATTGCTCACTTGAATATTCAACATAATTGAAATCACCATATGGAGAATTTATTGGGGCTGGCATTGCTTGAGGAATATCCCAATCGTGTTGGTCTTCCATTGTGCATGAATAGATATCCATGTCAGTGCGATGACGATCCGTAAATCTTCCATTAGTACTGAAGTATAGAATTCCTTTGTCAGATAGATAAGGGAAAATTTCGTTTCCTTCGGTATTAATAGCTGCACCAAGATTTTCTGGCTCCGACCATTTACCGTTCTTTAAATAACTAACGTATAGATCACTTTCTCCATAACTGTCTTCACGATTTGAAGCAAAATAGAGTAGAGAATCATTTGGAGAAAGACTTGGGTGGAATACACTGTAGTCGCCTTTTTTAGAATTGAATGAAAGTCCGCCTTTCTTTACCCATTTGCCATTCTCATATACAGCCTTGAAAATACCAAGAGCATACGTTTCAATATCACTTGTCTCTTTTGTCTTTTCAGGAGCAATGTTAGCAGTATAGTATACTGTTTTGTAGTCAG
Source organism: Bacteroidota bacterium (assembly GCA_046046035.1). Taxonomy (GTDB): domain Bacteria; phylum Bacteroidota; class Bacteroidia; order Flavobacteriales_D; family Sanyastnellaceae; genus JAIXWP01. Next base: position 5,451 of record JBJOKO010000006.1, read on the forward strand.
CAGTGAATGTCGCTGGACCTTCATTTAGAATGCCTGACAACTCATTAGAGAATAGCTCAGGGTTGCCGTAGTGATTTCTCACGTCGAGCTGTGCCCAGAACATATCCGTATAGAATTGTGCTGAGTCAATATCCGCAGTTAACCTTTTTTGAAGTCGTGTGCTGCAAAAGACAACACCGTCTTGGTATCGCACAGCTCCGAAGTCCGAGAACTTCGAGTTGAACGTAACCTGTTCGATTTGGTAATCTTGGGCTTCCACTGGTTGGAAGATTGCCAGGATACACGCCATCAATAGGGTAATGGGTAGTATGTTCTGTTTTAGGGTGGTCATGAACTTACAGGCTGCTTATACCTGAGTTGTTTCAAAATGGTTACATGTTGCAAAATCAAAAGTATAAGTTGCAGGATTGACCGCTTGTTCCTATAGGCTCTTAGGTGCTAAATAGTGCAACTCCTTGTTACTATATTTGCGCTATGACGCTTATCAAATCCATCTCAGGTATCCGTGGCACTATCGGTGGCCGCGAAGGGGACAACTTAACCCCAATCGATGTTGTTAGATTCTCAGCAGCATTCTGTACATTCATTCAAAGAAAGGCCAATAAAAAAAATATTACAGTTGTCATTGGACGTGATGCTCGCATCAGCGGACCTATGATTAGTCAGCTCGTGACTTCTACGCTTACCGGAATGGGGGCGAATGTTATTGATCTCGGACTAAGCACAACACCAACCGTGGAAATTGCTGTACCTGAAGAAAAAGCAGATGCAGGAATCATTCTCACAGCAAGCCATAATCCCGGTCAATGGAATGCATTGAAACTACTCAATGAAAAGGGAGAGTTCATTAGCGGAGCCGACGGTGCTGAAATGCTACGAATTGCAGAAGCAAGTGAATTCGAATTTGCATCTTTCGATACTTTAGGTAATGTTTCCACTAAGGACTATCTCGATATTCATATTAAAAATGTTCTTGATCTTAAACTAGTAGATGTTGAAGCAATCAGAAAGGCTAATTTTAAAGTTGCTGTTGATGCTGTAAATTCTTCTGGTGGAATTTATATCCCTGCTTTACTTAAAGCTCTTGGGGTTGAGATTGTACATGAACTCTATTGTGAACCAAATGGAAAGTTCCCGCACAACCCAGAACCATTGCCAGAACACCTTACTGAAATTGCATCTTTAATAGTAAAAGAAAAATGTGATGTAGGAATTGTGGTTGATCCAGATGTGGATCGCCTTGCAATGGTTTGCGATGATGGCTCAATGTTCGGCGAGGAATACACTTTAGTTGCGGTAGCGGATTACATTCTGCAACACACTCCTGGAAATACTGTCTCAAATCTGTCTTCGACAAGAGCATTAAGAGATATCACCGAACAACGCGGACTTGTTTATGAAGCTGCTGCGGTGGGAGAGGTGAACGTGGTAACTAAAATGAAAGATATTAATGCAGTTATCGGTGGTGAAGGAAATGGTGGTATAATCTATCCTGAGTCTCACTACGGCAGAGATGCTTTAGTAGGTGTAGCCTTGTTTTTAACTAGTCTGGCTAAATCGGGAAAAACTTCCTCTCAGCTCCGTGATAGCTTTCCTAAATATGTTATTTCAAAAAATAAAATTGAATTAACTCCTTCAACGGATGTCGATGCTGTTCTAGAGCAAGTGAAAGGAGTGTTTGAAAATGCAAGGATAAACACCATTGATGGGGTAAAAATAGATTTCCCAAATGAGTGGGTACATCTCAGAAAAAGCAACACTGAACCTATTATCCGCATTTATGCTGAAAGCGCAACAAGAGAATCAGCAGATGCGCTAGCATTAAAAGTTATGAAGGAAATCCAACAATTGGTTGGATAATTTGGAAAGCTATTGATTAAGGTTTACGACCTTTGCACGCAATAAGACAATGGAAAAGAGAATTTATTTGGATAATGCGGCTACAACTCCCTTGGATCCCAAGGTATTGGAAGCTATGATGCCCTTCATGACGGATTTTTTTGGAAATCCATCATCATCCCATTCTTTTGGGAGAAAAACAAAGACGGCAATCGAAAATTCACGCAGAACAATAGCTAAGGCGTTGAATTGCAGTCCTTCTGAGATTTTCTTCACCAGCGGCGGTACTGAAGCAGACAACCTGGCAATGCACTCTGCAGTGTATGATCAAGGTTGCAAGCACATTATCACGTCTCTTATTGAGCATAGCGCTGTCATTAAAACTGCACAAGCATATGCAGAAAAGGGGGTAGCAAAGCTTTCAATTGTCAATCTATTGCCAAATGGCCACATTGATCTAGCTCATTTAGAGCAATTATTAGCAAGCAATGAGAAGTCTTTTGTGACTCTTATGCATGGCAATAATGAAATTGCTAATCTCTTGCCTTTAGAAAAGGTGGGTGAATTATGTGCCCAATATGGTGCTATCTTCCATAGCGACACTGTTCAGACTATGGGGCACTATAAATTTGATTTAAATGCGCTGAAAGTCCATTTTATCAATGCTGCTGCGCACAAATTTCATGGCCCTAAAGGAGTAGGATTTATTTATATCAATAAATCCATCAAAGTCAACGGTACTATCACCGGTGGCGGACAAGAAAGAGGACTTCGCGGTGGAACAGAGAATCTATATGGTATTGTTGGTTTAGGAAAGGCAATTGAATTGGCTTATGCTGATATTGAAGAACATCAGAACCATGTTTCTGAATTGAAACAGTATATGCGCTCTAGATTGGAGCAAGAGATACCTGGAATTACTTTTAATGGTGATTCGTCATCACCCAATAGTCTTTATACCGTATTGAACGCTACATTTCCTCCAACAAGCAATTTCGATATGATGCTTTTCTTGTTGGATTTGGAAGGCGTAGCTTGCAGTGGCGGAAGTGCCTGTAGCAGCGGAGCCACAAAAGGTTCGCATGTTTTAGACGCTATCGGTGCTTTGAAAGACGGTTGCGCTTCTTTGCGATTCTCTTTTTCTAGATTTACAACAAAGGATGAGATTGACTACGCAGTTTCTAAAATAAAGGAATTGTGTTTGGCTGAAGTACCAGCCTAATTACAACCTGTTCCGAAATTGGAAATAAAGAGTACAAGATCTGCCACTCCTATTAATCCATCTCCGTTGATATCCCCGGCGCAAATCCAGTCGGTATAGCAGGATCCATCATCTATTAGAGCAACCGGGCTGTAGTTTATGCCTGCAGGATCTGTGCATCCCGAAAAGATACACGAGCCATCGTCCATAGTAGCTATTGCGGAATAATTTGAAGCATTCGAATAGGTGCACCCTTGACAAGAGTAGTCGCAACTTCCATCGTCGGTTGCACATAGATTACAATAGTTACAAGCATTAGGATCTGTGCAGCCATCTGCCACCACATTGAACAGGCAAGAGCCATCATCTATAGTTGCTGTCGGCTCATAGTTAGCGGCAGCTGCGTAAGTGCATCCATAACAAGAATAATCACAAGTTCCATTGTCGAAATTGGCAGATGGGTCATAGTTACATGCATTGTATTGCAAACATCCACCTACAGGAATGGCACAAGTCATTGTTGCAGTGAAGTTTCCAGCACCTCCGAAATATCCTCCAACCCTTATGTAATATGTTGTTCCGGCCGTAACCGTCCAAGTCAATTGGCTTTGCAAACCACATGAATCATCATTTTGACCGGCACAAGCAAAGCTTCCGCATGTCCCAGTGTAGACGTGTATTCTTGAATCATAGGATGTACCTGTACATAGTGATAAAGTTACTGATCCGTTACCGGGAGAAACAAAAAAGTACCAGCGTTGACCTGCAGTTCCTTCTGTTCCGCAAGTTGCGGCGCCGTCAGGAGTAGTCCCCGCGGTTACAGAACTATAAGAACTTCCACAAAAAATTTCTTCAGCAGTTGCACAAGATTGCCCACCAGCTTGAGAAAAAGAAGAAAAACTTGCGAATATTAGAATGAGTGAAATGATGAATTTCGATTTCATTTTGATTCTTGGCTTGGTTAAAAAAGGAATACCTACATAGATAAGAAGGTAAAAAGGCAAATGGTTGCCTTAAAAGAAAGAGAAAGCCCCCTATCAAAAATTAATTTTCGACAGGGGGCTTTAATATTTGATGGTAAATCTCTTACAAGTGAATTACTTCGCCATATGCAGCAGCAGCAGCTTCCATGATCGCTTCACTCATAGTTGGGTGAGGGTGTACAGTTTTAATTAGTTCTAAACCAGTGGTTTCGAGCTTTCTCAATGCAACGCATTCAGCAATCATTTCAGTTACATTGGCTCCAATCAAATGAGCGCCAAGTAATTCGCCATATTTCGCATCGAAGATAAGTTTCACAAAACCATCTTTGTGGCCAGCAGCACTTGCTTTTCCAGAAGCCGAAAATGGGAATTTACCCACTTTAAGCTCGTATCCCGCTTCTTTTGCTTGCTTTTCTGTGTAGCCAACACTTGCTACTTCTGGAGAGCAGTAGGTACAACCTGGAATATTCTTATAATCCAAAGGTTGTGGGTGATGACCAGCAATTTGCTCAACACAAATGATTCCTTCTGCGCTAGCCACGTGAGCTAGAGCTTGGCCAGGCGTACAATCTCCAATAGCATAATAGCCAGGAACATTTGTTTGGTAGAATTTGTCTACCAAGATTTTTCCTTTGTCTGTAGCGATTCCAACATCTTCAAGGCCGATGCCTTCAATATTTGCAACCACACCTACAGCAGAAAGAACGATATCTGCTTCGATTACTTTTTCTCCATCTGCAGTTTTCACTTTCACTTTGCAGCCTTTACCAGCAGTATCAACTGAGGTAACTTCTGCATTGTTCATGATTTCAACTCCAGCAGATTTAAAGCTTTTTGCCAATGCTTTTGATACATCTTCATCTTCTACAGGAACGATATTCGGCATGAATTCTACAATTGTCACCTTTGTTCCAAGGCTGTTATAGAAATACGCGAATTCAACTCCAATAGCACCACTACCAACGATTACCATGCTTTTTGGCTGCTCTGGTAATGTCATAGCCTCACGATATCCAATGATTTTCTTTCCGTCTTGAGGAAGGTTAGGAAGAGCGCGTGAACGTCCGCCAGTTGCAACAATGATATGGTTTGCTGAGTATTCTGTCACTTTACCAGCGGCATCAGTTACAGCTACTTTTTTGCCTGGTTTTACTTTACCAGTGCCCATAATCACCTCAATTTTATTCTTTTTCATCAAGAATTGAACGCCTTTTGACATGCCTTCAGCAACGCCACGGCTTCTTTTTACAATTCCTGTAAAGTCGGCTTTAGGTGCGCCAACTTCGATTCCATAATCTTTGGCGTGATTGATATATTCGAACACTGAAGCGCTTTTTAAAAGTGCTTTTGTAGGAATACAACCCCAGTTAAGGCAGATTCCACCTAGTGATTCGCGCTCAACTACAGCTACTTTCAGGCCTAATTGAGAGGCGCGGATAGCAGTTACATAGCCTCCAGGGCCGCTACCCAAAACGATAACGTCAAAGTTCATTTTGCAATAATATTTTTCTGGTGCGAATGTAGTTAGTTTTCTTTTGAGCAGTGTCCTTATCTTCGCGGCTTCATAACCAATTATTAAAACGTAATGCTGAACATCGTCCTATTCGGCCCTCCAGGCGCCGGCAAAGGCACTCAGAGCGAAAATCTGATCGCCCGATATCAATTGGTACACTTAAGTACCGGTGATATTTTCCGCTATAATATTAAAGGCGAAACTGAGCTCGGGAAGTTGGCGAAAAGCTTTATGGATAAAGGGGAATTGGTTCCAGATAGCGTGACTATCAGTATGTTGGAGTCAGAAGTGAATAAGCATTCAGATGCTAAAGGTTTCATTTTTGACGGATTTCCAAGAACTGGTGCTCAAGCTGATGCTCTTGATAATTTTCTTTCATCTAAAAATACATCAATCACTTGCATGCTTGCTTTGGAAGTGAATGAGGATGAATTGAAAGCGCGTCTTTTGAACCGCGCAAAAAGCAGCGGCCGTCCTGATGACGCTGATCCAGCTGTGATTCAGAACCGCATTAATGTATATAATCGTGAAACCGCACCTGTTGCTGAATACTACAAAGCACAAGGTAAATACAGAGGTATCGACGGAATTGGAACAATCGAAGAGATTTCCGAGCGTCTTTATCAAGCTATTGAAACAGCGGTAGTGTAGGTATAGAGGAATATTATGGCTGATTCAAATTTTGTCGATTATGTGAAAATCTGCTGCCGCTCTGGAAAGGGGGGCGCTGGTTCTATGCACTTACATCGCGATAAGTTCACCGCTAAAGGTGGACCTGATGGGGGAGATGGGGGAAGAGGAGGCCATATTATTATCAGAGGTAGCACTGATGTGTGGACACTTCTCCACTTGAAATATAGAAAACACGTTATCGCTGAAGATGGTCAAGGTGGCAGTGCCGCTCTAAGATCAGGGGCTGAAGGTGAAGATGAAATTCTACTTGTGCCACTAGGTACAGTGGCACGTGATGCAGAAACTGGAGAAGTCCATTTTGAAATCACGGAACACGGTGAAGAAAGAATTATCGTTTCTGGAGGTAGAGGAGGACTTGGAAATCACCATTTTAAAACAGCGACAAGACAAACTCCGAAATTTGCTCAACCTGGAGAACCTGGTAAAGAGGAATGGAAGATTTTAGAATTGAAAGTTCTTGCAGACGTTGGTCTAGTGGGATTCCCGAATGCTGGTAAATCAACTTTGTTATCGGCCGTTTCAGCAGCAAAACCAGAGATTGCAGATTACCCATTCACCACGCTAGTTCCAAACTTGGGTATGATTCGTTATCGCGGAGATCGATCTTTTGTGATGGCAGATATCCCAGGAATTATTGAAGGTGCATCTGAAGGAAAAGGACTAGGTCATCGCTTCTTAAGACATATTGAAAGAAATTCTAGTTTGCTATTCATGATTGGATGCGATTCTCCTGATATCAATAAGGAGTATGATATTCTATTGAATGAGCTTCAGAAATACAATCCTGAACTGCTTCATAAAAAGCGTTTGTTGGCCATCACCAAATGTGATATGATGGATGAGCAAATGATGAATGAAATGGTGCCGACTTTACCGAAAGGTATTCCGCACATCTTTATTTCCGCTGTCTCAGGCTTTAATATCGATAGACTTAAGGATATGGTATGGGAGCAAATCAATAGCTAAGCTATTGAACTAACATATACCGTTTTTCTAGGACTTGGAATTCCACACGCCTATTTTGTGCCCTTCCTTCTTCAGTGTCGTTCTCTGCTGCTGGCAATGAACTGCCGTATGCTTTGATCGTGAGTCGGTCTTTGGCTATTCCTTTTTTGACTAAGAATTCGATTACACGTTCCGCTCGTCGCTGCGACAAACCTATATTGTATTCGCCGTTTCCGACAATGTCTGTATGACCATCAATCTCAATGTACATCGCTTTGTTTTTGCGAAGCAATGCATACAATTCCTCGAGTTCTTTGGTTGATTGCTCTGTCAATTCATCTTTATCGAAATCAAAGTATATCGCATCTAATTTCACTTTGTCGTATTCGCTCAATTCAAGTGGTGGGTCTACAACCATGCTGCGGATAATGTCGTTTTCACAAGAACATTCTTCTCTTTTTCCGATTGTTTTCACGCTTACATTGTCTACATAAACGTACGACCATTTATTGTCTTCCTTTGCTCCACCTTCTTTTGTTCTGCTGAGGATCTTGAGTTCTTTATCTATTCTAAAACATCCAACGGTTATAAATTCTTCGCCTCCCTTTGCCGTGTATACATCGCTGATTAGAACCCAATCTTCGAATGCATCGAGCATGTGTAAGGCTGGATTGCCGAGAGTATAGCGCTGCGCTATTACTTGATTTCTATCCTGTTTTAATTTCTCGTTTGAAAGTATAAGTCCGAAATCATCGGTAACATATTTAGAATAATCTGCGGTGGAAATGTACATTTCGATGCATACCATTTCTCCCGCAATTAGAGGTCTGACTAGTTTTGATGTAAGATATTCTCTATAATTTCTTTGTGACGGGCTATAGACTGCCATTCCGATATAACTCTCGCCCTCTTGTGCTTCTTGGTAGCCAAAAATGTTTTTGGGAACACCAACCTTTTCACTGCATCTATGGAAGTGATCTGGAGTGCCCTCGTTGAGTTGACTCCAACCTGTCACAGATTTAAGTTGTTGTTGATTGAAATTGGATGGACAATAGGCCTTGTCTTCAAAACTTCCGTTCACAACGAGGTTCTGAGACTTGGTTTGGGCAAAAATGATGTTGGCCCAAAAAATAGTTAGTATGACGATACAGGTTTTTATCACTTTACGAATAACTGAAAAAGAATGTGATTATTTTAAACAACAAGGGCCGCTTTATTAAGCGACCCTTGTTGATTCTAATATCAAGCCAAATTTTATTTGGCAATAAGTTCAACTCTTCTGTTTTGAGCCTTAGCCATTGGAGTGGCTTTCGTGTTTGCTGGTGATGTGTCATCTTTTGATGAAACACTTATTCTATCAGCAGAAACGCCTGCTTTTACAAGCGCTGCTTTTACCGATTCTGCGCGTTTTTTCGCCATCTCAGCATAAATAGGATTCACTTTCGCTTCTGGAGTTTCATCCGCATCACTATGTCCAACTAATTCAAGGGTAATCTTTGGATTCTCTTGCATAAGTCTTGCTACTTCAGTGATGTCTGCTTCAAACATCGATGGAATCTCAGAACTTAATGAAGCGAAGTAAATTCCGCTAGATTGAATCATTTGTTGTGGGGTCATGCCAGGTGATTTCGCACTTGCACGGCTATAAATGAGGTCAGCTTCCAATTTGTCTGCTTTACCACAAATACATTGACTAGCTGCGTCTACTGGAACGATTTCGATGTTGTCAATGAAATAATATGCGTCATTGAGAACAGTACCAGTCACGCCTGCAGGCTTTTTAACCTTTTCAACTTTCATCTTTCCGTCTTCTCCAAAGCCACCTATAACGATGTACTCTTCGTTTCCAGTTGCGATGAAAGTGGCACAAATTGTTTCCCAACCATCAAGGTTGTTGATCACTTTGTTGCTTTTTTCTGTCACTTGAGGAGTGAAAGTAAGTGCAAAGTCATTTTGATTTTGAATCTTACGGTCTGAGAAGAAAACACCGATATTGTTTACTGCGAATTTTGAAAGATCTGCAAGGCTTACATTGATTCGCACGCAGTATAGCTGGTTTTTCTCCAAACGTGTAGTCAATTTAGTCTCAAGATATGTTCTTGATTTTTTTGGATCTTTTGTGTAAGCACGGAAACCACCGTAGCAAGTTCCATCAATTGGACTTTGTTTGCCATAATCGTTTGTGCCAGCAACTACTTTAGTTCCTTTCACTCCCTCTGCAAATAGATCTGCTGAGGTTTTGTTTGGTGAAAACCAAGGTGTGCATAGTTCGTTAAGTTGGCCGTAAGCCTTTAACGTCTTGATGTTACAGTCTTCGAAGCTTGGGTTAGCTACAAGGTTATCAGAAACTTCTGTAGTTTCTTCAGGTTTAGCCTTGTCAGCCTTTCCACTTGTTTTTTTGCTCTGAGCAAAAGTGTTACCTGCAATGGCTACACATACAGCGAGAGCGAAATAGCGAATGTTCATGGTACTTATTCGTGTTGATGTTCTTTAATGGTATCTATAAAAAACTTGAGTTTGTCCGCGCTAATATCGGGATAAACTCCGTGTCCTAGGTTAGCAATGTGTCTTTGAGGCCCAAAAGTCTTGAGCATCTCGGTTGTTTTGGTCTTAATAAGGCTATAATCACCGTAAAGTACTGCAGGATCCATATTCCCTTGTAAGGTTTTGTTGGGGCCCACTATCTTTCTAGCTTCCGACGCATCGATATGCCAGTCAAGTCCTACGGTTGCGCAAGATAATTCACTTAGTTCTTTCAAAGAAAAGAAAGCGCCCAAAGCAAATACTGTTACTGGAACAGTTTCTATGGAGTCACAAATTCTTTTCATGTATGGCAAAGCGAATGTATTGTACGTGTCTTTATTTAAAATTCCAGCCCAACTATCGAATAGTTGAACGAGATGAACACCTTCATTTATTTGAGCTTTCAAATAAGTTATGGTCGCATCTGTGATTGCGCTAAGCAATGCATGTGCCAATTCTGGATTCTGCATCAACATTGCTCTCGCTTTTGAAAAAGTCTTAGAGCCTTTTCCTTCCACCATGTAACAAAAGATTGTCCATGGAGCACCTGCAAATCCAATTAGAGGAACACGTCCATCCAATTCTTTATTGATGAGGCGAAGCGTTTGCATTACGTAGTCGAGATTTTCGACTATGTGATTTGTTGAGAGCTTTTCTAAGTCTTTTTCGGATGCGATAACATTATCGAACGACGGTCCTTTTCCTTCATCCATATTGTATGGAAGTCCCATTGCTTCTGGAATCACCAGAATATCGCTGAATAATATGGCTGCGTCAACCCCAAGCAATTCAACAGGCTGAATGGTAACTTCTGCTGCGGCCTCAGGATTGAATAAAAGTTGCTTAAAGCTACCTGCTTTGGCGCGAACGGCGCGGTATTCGGGTAAAACACGACCGGCTTGACGCATTACCCATACAGGAGTTCTTTCTACATATTCTCCGCGCGCTGCTCGAAGAATCAGATCATTTTTTAAAGTCATAGCGCGAAATTAATATTGCACTTGTAAGGTTTGTCAGTGGAGTGTCTTATAAATAAGTTCACGATAAATATCACCAGTCTCTATTCGACCGCCTTCTATCCCCTTACTCTGGCGATCAGCCTGTCTCAAGTACCCAATAATTCGCTCCACTTTGCGGGCGTCATATTTGGCACTAGCCAGTTTATAATCGTTTACAGCAAAAGGAGCAACTCCCATAATGGAAGCGGCTTTCGATTTGTCTTGAATTGATATATAAATAGCGAGTTTGCAGAAATAGCTGTACAAACTCGGAATAATCATTTGAATTGGATTGTTCTTGGGGTTGTTTTCGAAATATTGAATGATACGATTCGCCTTCAATACGTCCTTTACTCCAAGAGCTTTTTGTAATTCCCAGACGTTAAAGTCTTTGGAAATACCAATATTTTCTTCAATATGCTCTGCTGTGATGTGCGTTCCCTTTGGAAGAATAATGGCTAATTTGCTGATCTCGTTAACTACTTTGCTCAGATCCGTGCCCAAATATTCAGCTAGCAATTCTGCTACTTTTTGATCCATTCCGAATCCCTGATGTTGAGCATACGACTTGATCCAATCGGCCATTTTATAATCGCGCAACTTTTCGGACTCAAAGATTATCCCCACCTTTTCAAGTGTCTTGTACACTTTCATTCTTTTATCCAACTTCTTGTTTTTCATTGCAAAAACAAGAATGGTAGTAGGAGAGGGATTTGCTACATAGTTTTCAAATGAAGAAAGGCTGCCTTTTCCGCTATCGCCTGAATCATCGTCTCCATCGTCGTCGTCGCTCTTTTTTCCTGCACGCTTGAATTCTTTCAAGTCCTGCGCTTCCTTCACAATCACCACTTGAAGATCGCCCATCATAGGAAAGCCTTTCGCAAGAGAAATAACCTGGTCCAAAGCCACATCACGACCATAGACTACAGTTTGTCCAAAGGCCTTGGATGCCTCGTCCAGCACAGAGTCTTCTATTTTATCTGTGATCATGTCTATGAAATAAGGCTCTTCACCCATCAAGAAATAGATGGGTTTGAAATTTCTCATTTCAATGTCGCGTATGATTCTCAGATGATCCATGTCTCTTTTTTAAAGGGCTGCAAAGATGGTTAAGATTAGTCCCATTTCAAGTGTCTAACCGAACGACCTTCGTCTCTAATTTCTTTCAAAGCCTCAATTCCAATTTTAATATGCTGATCCACATATCCAGTCGTCACTTTTGCATCACTCTCGGATGTTTTCACACCTTGTGGAATCATCGGTTGATCACTCACTAAAAGCAATGCACCCGTTGGGATTTTATTGGCAAAACCAACAGAGAAGAGCGTTGCTGTTTCCATGTCGATTGCCATTGCTCTTATCGTTCTCAAGTATTCTTTGAATTTTTGATCATGTTCCCAAACACGGCGATTGGTTGTATACACGGTTCCGGTCCAATAATCGAGACCCATATCTCGAATCGTCGATGAGATTGCTCTTTGAAGGGTAAATGCCGGTAATGCTGGTACTTCAGGTGGGAAATAGTCATTACTTGTTCCCTCTCCACGAATGCCTGCAATTGGAAGAATCAAATCGCCGATGTTATTTTTCTTTTTTAATCCACCGCATTTTCCTAGAAATAATACTGCCTTTGGAGAAATGGCCGTTAGCAAATCCATGATGGTGGCTGCATTCGCGCTCCCCATTGAGAAGTTGATGATTGTTATGCCATCGGCGGTTGCTGTTGACATAGCCTTGTCTTCACCAATGATCGGAACATTATGCCATTCGGCGAATTTCTTTACGTAGTTGTCGAAATTGGTTAGGAGAATGTACTCTCCAAATCCTTCGAGACTAGTGCCTGTATATCTGGGCAGCCAGTTTTTTACAATTTCTTCTTTTGATTCCATAAGTATTCAAATATAGTATTATTCATTTTTCTTTGATGGTCTTACCTTCGCAAAGTCAAGAAATCTATGCAACCACTACAGTTTCCATCCTATCCATTTCGCACCAGACGCGTTGAGCGTGGGGTGGAGATATGGGATAACATTCGAAAAAAGTGGTTATTGCTCACGCCTGAAGAATGGGTGAGACAGCATACAGTTGCTTACCTAATCCAAGAGTTGAATTATCCGCAAGGACTAATCTCTGTGGAAAGATCACTTAAAGTGAATGGTTTGCAGAAAAGAGCGGACATTGTTGTCTTTGACAAAACTTCAAATCCTTTTCTGCTTGTGGAGTGCAAGGCGCCTGAAATTGAGATATCGCAAGGGGTTTTTGATCAGGCTGCACGATACAACCTGACTCTAAAGGTGCCTTATCTCATGGTCACCAATGGACTGAGACATTTTTGCGCACAAATAAATCCTGAAGAAGGTTCTTGGAACTATCTTCAGGATTTACCTGCTTATAAACTGTAATATTATTCTGCTGAGTCAGCGCCTTCTTCAGCTTCTTCAACAAACTCAAGCATATCTTTTGCTTGAAGAATATTGAACCACTGAAATAATTTACGGATATCGCTATCGTAAACACGCTCTGCATCGTAAGTTGGTAAGAACTTCACGATTTCACCACGCAACACTTGAGGCTCGCTCTTGTGATCTGTTGCTGGGCCATTGTAGTGCTCTTTCATTTTGATGAAAACATCTTTCAACGGCACATCTTCTTCAATAGTGAAGATGCTGATGTCAGATAGAGAGCTAACGCGTTGGCTTGGGTGAATAGGGAGTCTTTTACCGTCAACAAGTGACTCGGCAATGATTACGCTCTTGCCACCTGCAACGAGTTTGAAAATTCCAGGTTTACCTGAAACAGAAAGAATTTTTTCTAATTCAACTTTCATAATCTGAGTATAAAAAAAAATCCCGCGAATGGCGCGGGATTCTGTAGTGGGAGCAACAGGATTCGAACCTGTGACCCTCTGCTTGTAAGGCAGATGCTCTGAACCAGCTGAGCTATGCTCCCTACACGTGCTTTTCTGTAAAAGCGGGTGCAAAGATACTCTGTGTTTTTGGATTTGCAAATTTATTTTTGAAATCCGCAAAAATTAGGTCTCAACGAAGTTCTATTCTGTTGAGACCTAATTAGTTTTGATTGAAATTATTTTTTGAATGTCGATGACACTGAAAGTTCTTTTGTCTCTTTATTGAGCAAATAGAAGCCTTCTCCCGATTTATCACCAAGCTTTCCGGCTGTTACCATATTCACCAAAAGCGGACAAGGTGCATATTTTGGATTTCCAAAACCATCATGCATTACACGCAAAATTGCAAGGCAAACATCTAATCCAATGAAGTCAGCCAAACGCAATGGACCCATTGGATGACCCATTCCTAATTTCATTACTGTGTCGATTTCTTCAACGCCGGCAACACCTTCATAAAGCGTATAGATTGCTTCATTAATCATCGGCATAAGAATGCGATTTGCAACGAATCCAGGATAGTCATTTACTTCTACAGGAACTTTTTCAAGTGATTTACTCAAATCAAAAACCAACTTCGTTACTTCATCTGTAGTGCTATATCCGCGAATTACTTCCACCAATTTCATTACTGGAACTGGATTCATGAAGTGCATGCCAATTACTTTGTCTGGACGTTTTGTCGCCGCAGCAATTCTTGTAATTGAAATCGATGAGGTATTGCTCGCTAGAATGCAATTCGCTGGAGCCGCCTCATCTAGATCTTTGAAAATGCGTAGCTTTAAATCAATATTCTCGGTTGCTGCTTCAACAACTAATTCAGCATTTGAAACACCTTGTTTCATATCTGTAACAGTAGAAAGATTCGCTAATGTTTGAGCTTTGCCTTCTTCTGTTAGAACTCCCTTAGATACTTGGCGATCTAAGTTTTTGGTAATCGTAGCAATCGCTTTTTCTAGAGATGCTGGATTAATATCTATAAGATTCACAGTATAACCGTGTTGAGCAAATACGTGAGCAATACCATTACCCATGGTCCCAGCTCCGATAACCGCAATATTTTTCATTGAAATATTTTTTTAGTGCCGCAAAAATAGCAGTTTCAACCCCCAAGTGGTTCGTTTTGAATTGGTCTTTTTCTATTTTCTTCTTCTTCTGTTATGTCGGGCTAGTGGAACAGTCCGCCGAGTTTGATTATATTCGCGATATACATCAAACGAACCTTCGGTTATGGCCAATTATAAAAGACTTTTTGATTTCGTCTATGAGCAATTGGAGACAATGCCTCTTCAAAACATGATGACCTCAAGACTCGCTGGAGAATGGAAATCCTATTCTACGCAAGAATTTGTTGATACAATGAATGCCGTGTCTAGAGGTCTGCTCGAATTGGGAGTTGAAAAAGGGGATAAAATTGCTTTGATTACCACTGGCAATAGAGCCGAATGGAATATCATGGATCATGCAATTCTGCAAATCGGCGCTATTGATGTTCCGATTTATCCAACAATGACCGAAGAGGATTACACGTATATCATGAATCACGCTGAAGTGAAATTGTGTTTCATTTCTGATGGAGATATTTATCAAAAAATTAAATCCATTCGAGAGAAAGTGCCAACGCTTAAGAGTGTTTATTCTTTCGAAAAAGTGAGTGATTGCCCTAATTGGCTTGAGGTGCGTGATCTAGGAAAGAATTTATCACATGATAAAGTAAAGGCATTGTCCGATTCTGTTAAACCAGAAGATATGGCAACGATTATCTATACATCGGGAACAACAGGTCTTCCAAAAGGAGTAATGCTTAGTCACAATAATATTTCTTCAAATGCAATAGAGAGTAAAGAACGACTCCCGCATTTGGACGAAGGACAATCAGTAGCACTAAGCTTTTTACCATGCTGTCACATCTATGAGCGCATGCTTCATTATTTGTATATCGACAATCGTGTAAGTGTCTATCTAAGCGGACTTGATACTGTGAAGGATGATTTGTTTTTTGTGAAACCGCATGTGTTTAGCGCTGTTCCAAGATTGTTGGAGAAATTCTACGATGGTGTAATGGCCAAAGGGATGGCAAGCACTGGTATTAAGAAATCAATTTTTGCTTGGTCTGTTGGCGTTGCTTTGCAATGGGATGTGAACCAAAGTTTTTGGTATAAAATCAAACTAGGCATTGCACGCAAATTAGTTTTCAGTAAAGTAAAATTGGCTTTAGGTCTCGAAAATATTAAAGGCGTTCCAAGCGGAAGCGCGGCACTTCAAGCTCGCCTAGCGCGTTTCTTCTGTGGTGCTGGTATCGTTGTGAAAGAAGGATATGGTTTGACTGAAACGTCTCCTGTTATTTCTGTGAATACCACTCGCACTCCGAATATGTATCGCGTGGGAACGGTTGGGAAACCAATCAACCATGTTCAAGTGAAAATTGCGGAAGATGGTGAGATCTTGTGTAAAGGTCCAAACGTGATGATGGGTTATTACAAAGCACCAGAACTAACCGCAGAAGTCTTGAAAGACGGGTGGTTCCATACTGGAGATATTGGAGAATTTAGAGATGGATTCTTGGCGATTACTGATAGAAAAAAAGAAATCTTTAAAACGTCAGGTGGAAAATATGTTGCGCCTCAGGTGATTGAAAATGTTCTGAAAGAATCTCTATACATCGAGCAATGTATGGTGGTAGGGGAGAACAAGAACTTCCCTTCTGCACTTATTGTTGCTGACTTGGTTGGATTCAAACTTTGGGCACAACGACATAATGTAAAGTTGGGTACCGATGAAGAAATCTTGAAGTCGAAGGAATTGGAAAAAATGATCTTGGAAGAAATTGAAAAACGCAATCCACGATTCGGAAAGTGGGAGCAAATCAAAGCGTTTAGAATTCTTCCAAAACCGTTCACAATTGAAGCAGGGGA